>JBNKEN010000139.1:0-6424 GCA_050288805.1 Pseudoalteromonas sp. | reverse complement strand
CCTCTTGTTATTTTAATAATTTAGCGTTTTTAGGCGGCGCGTACAGACCGCCAGATATTCAGCAATATGCGGAAAAGGCTGTCTTGAAGACAGCCTTTTCCCGTTTAACGCAATTTATCGACCACGTTAACGATGGCCGCCAGGGTATCCTGACCGAACGAATAGCTGCGGCGATCGGACCAACCGTAGAAAGGATCCGGCAGGTTCGCATTGTCCTTGAACGGCATTTCAACCGTATACGACAGCGCATTGAATGCTTCGCCGACCCAGCAAGAGGCCACCGTCATATTGGCCTCGCCCGGCGCATCCTTGGGATAACCGAACTCGTCCTGGAATTCCGGCGTAATGGCCAGCAAGGCCGCCTTGAAGGTATCTTCCAGCGATTTCAGACGCGCATCATAGCTTGGGATCCCTTCACTGCCGGCAACGAAGTTATACGGCAGCGCCTCATCACCGTGAATGTCGAGGAACATGTCGAGACCGGTCTGCATCATCTTTTCGCGTACCAGGAACACCTCCGGGCTCGACTCCATGCTCGGTGTCTGCCATTCGCGGTTCAGGTTGATGCCCTTGGCGTTGGTGCGCAGGTGCCCACGTGCGCTGCCGTCCGGATTCATGTTCGGCACGACATAGAAAACGGCCTTGGATAAAAGCGCTGCGGCGTGTGCATCTTCATCGTCGAGCAATTTGTGCAGCAGACCCTCGACAAACCATTCAGCCATGGTTTCGCCCGGATGCTGACGCGCAATAATCCAGATTTTCTTTTTACCTTCTTCTTCCTCGCCAATGCGCAGGACGCTGATATCGCGACCGTCCAGCGTTTCACCTAAGGTTTGCAACTCGACGATGTCGTGGCACTGGGCCCAATACAGCAGGTCTAAATGACGCTCATAGCTGTAAGGCGCAAAGTAAGCGAGGTAGATATGGTTGTACTCGGGTTCACACTCGATTGTCAGTACGCCGTCCTTGTAGTTGCACGGCAAACGGAACCAAGTCTGTCTGTCGTAGGAGGCGACGGCATGATAATCGTCCCACCCTTCCGGATAGGCGGAATTGGTCAGATTATTGATGTGGATTTTGTGTTCAACAAAGGCCTGGGTTTCCAGCCTGAAGTGAAACCACTGATAAAACTCGGACTGGTTGTCGTTGTTGATTTCCAACTGGATATCGGTTGGCTGTTCGCATTTGATAACCTTGATGTTACCGCTGTCGAAATTACTGACAATTTTCATTTTTGTAGGACCTTGGTTAGGCAAAACGGGCTCCTGCCCCAGTGCCTTAAATTGAGTAACACAATGAAGGCAAAGCCTATCACATGGAAGTTGGGATCAGAATATTAACAGGATAAAAAAAGCCAGCTTTCGCTGGCTTTTTATACGCTTGAAACTTAACGAGGCAGGCTTGGGTAAGCTACTTCGGCCATGTCGTGCATGACACGAACAACCTGACAGCTGTAACCGAACTCGTTATCGTACCATACGTAAAGAACAACGCGGTCACCGTCAACGATAGTGGCCTGAGAGTCAACCACACCGGCGTAACGGCTGCCAACCAGGTCGGTTGACACGATTTCGGTCGATGCCGTGTAATCGATTTGATCGCGCAGATCCGAATACAGAGACGTATCGCGCAGGAACAGGTTCAGTTCATCACGATCGGTTGCCGTGTTCAGGTTCAGGTTAATGATTGCCATAGATACGTTAGGCGTAGGTACGCGGATTGCGTTACCCGTCAGCTTACCGGCCAGTTCAGGCAGGGCTTTAGCAACGGCTTTGGCGGCACCGGTCTCGGTGATAACCATGTTAAGCGCGGCGCTGCGACCACGGCGGTCGGCCTTATGATAGTTGTCGATCAGGTTCTGGTCGTTGGTATAGGAGTGTACGGTTTCAACATGACCGTTCTTGATACCATACTTGTCGTTGATCGCTTTCAATACCGGCGTGATGGCGTTGGTTGTACAGCTTGCCGCCGATACGATCTTGTCTTCGCTCAGAATCGTGTTGTTGTTAACACCGTAAACGATGTTCTTGATGTCGCCCTTGGCTGGAGCCGTCAACAGCACCTTGCTGGCGCCCTTCGACTTCAGGTGTAGGCCAAGACCGGCTTCATCTTTCCAGATACCCGTGTTGTCAACGATAAGCGCATTGTCGATACCGTATTGGGTGTAATCGATTTCATCCGGCGAGTTTGCGTAGATCACCTGGATGTAGCTGCCGTTGGCCTTGATGGCGTTACGCTCGTGGTCAACGGTGATTGAACCGTTGAAAGGACCGTGAATCGAATCGCGGCGCAGCAGGCTGGCACGTTTTTCCAGATCGCCGTCGCGGCCTCCGCGAACAACGATGGCACGCAGACGCAGGTCGGTGTGAGAGCCGCCACGTTCAATCAGAAGACGTGCCAGAAGACGACCAATGCGACCGAAACCGTACAGAACCACGTCACGCGGTTCCTGTTCATCTTTTTTATTCAGCAGTTCAGCCAGTTCGGTATTCAGGTACTCTTCGACCGAACGACCTTCACCGGCATTCTTGTACAGATAGGCGTACGCCAGTTTACCGATATCGATACGGCCCGGTGCCAGTTCCATTTTGCTCACGGCTTCAAGGAACGGGAAGCTTTCGCGCAAACGCAACTTGCTTTCTTCAAAGCGGGCAACGGTTTTGTGGGCTTTGATCACGTCGATGGTGCTGGCGTTTACCAGAGGACGACCATACACAGAAATCTCGATACCGCTGTGACGGTACAAGCGGCCGATGATAGGTTGCATGTTTTCAGCATAGTCTTGGCGTTCCTGCCAGCTATTTTGATATTGTAGCTCGTGAGATAAGGTCATTTTTTCTGCCTAATTAAACAATTTTGAACGGATAGCCCAAACGGGCCCCGGTATTCTAATTTAAAGTTGTCTTATTCTCCACTGTTAGCGGGCAAATCATTACGCTAGAATAAGTAATTCGAAATCATGAAGAAAAGGTGAAGTATGTGGCTCAAAAGTAGTGTTGTCTTGGTCACACTTGCGCTTGCCGGGTGCGACGGCGGTGTCACGGTGAGGGATGTTTGTGACGAAGTGCCCGCCATGTGCAATGATCTCAACACCGACGCTCACTGCCGGGAACAGCGCGCGCAAGTGATTCTCAGCCGCTACCACGAATATCAGTCGGCCACCGACGACAACAAGTACGAATTACTGAGACATCTCGAGAGTTATTCCCAATGCGTCAGCCTGGCCTCGAAAATCGAGCACGTTAAACTCAAGGAAAAAACCACGTCCCGCGTTGAAGGCTATATGACGAGCCTGAAGGAAATAAACCGCCTGTTTAAGGAAACCCGAGACAGCGACCATCCGGGCCTGCTCTACTACCAATGGTCTCGAAACAATAACCAGGCTGCGCTCAATAAGTTATTAGCGATGGAACAGACTGACGCGGTGCGAAACAACCCCGAGTACCAGTTTTTCCTCGCGTCGTATTACATCAAGTTAGACACCGACAAAACGGTGGATCTGCTGTATCACTCCCTGGAGCTCAATAAACCCGGGCAAATTCCCAACCCGGAAATATTCACCACCCTGGTCAATATTTTTTACAAACAGGAAAAGTACACCCTCGCCTACACCTTCGCACGTATCGCCAAAGAATCCGGGGTCGAAAATATCGATTTCACACCGATGAAACACCAGCTGACAGCATCCGGCATCGACTCGGATAAATACGATACGCTGGCAAGTAAAACCCTGACGGATATTTTGGAAGGTCGCTTCAAATCACCGCGCAGTTAATGGCTGCGCGGCGAAAGCGCATACGACAAGAGATGAAAAAAGGCAGCCTCGGGGCTGCCTTTTTTTATTTCATTTTACTGGTACCCACTTCTACACGGGTTTTCAGTTTCTGTCCGGGACGGAAGGTTACAACTCGGCGTGCCGAAATAGGAATATCTTCCCCGGTTTTCGGGTTGCGCCCTGGGCGCTCTTTTTTGTCGCGAAGATCAAAGTTACCAAAGCCGGAAAGCTTGATCTGCTCCCCCTTTTCGAGTGCTGAGCGGATTTCTTCAAAAAACGCTTCAACCAGATCTTTGGCATCTTTTTTATTGATCCCCAATTTATCAAACAGGTGTTCAGCTATGTCGGCTTTAGTAAGCGCCATATCTAGTCCCTCAACGATGCGTTAAACTGTTCAGCCAGTTCGGCTACTACGTTTTCAACCAGCAAATTGATGTCTTTCTCTTCGAGTGTTCTATCAACCGCCTGCAATGTCAGAGCAATCGCCAAACTCTTATAATTCGGCTCAATACCTTTGCCCTTATACACATCGAACAAGTTTAGGTCAACCAATTGATTTCCGCCAACTTTTTCTATCGCCGCTAAAACATCACCGGCGTTGACCTTATCTTCCACCAAAATCGCGATATCACGGCGGTTTGACGGGAACTTGGAGATGCTGACAGCCTCGGGCAACTTACGTGTAGCAATTGCATCTACTTCAATTTCAAAAACAAATGCGCTGGCATTCATATCCAGTTTAGCCTGAATTTGTGGATGCAGTGCACCCAGGAAACCAACTTTTTTTCCGTTCAGATAGATGGCGGCCGATTGCCCCGGATGCAGTCCCTCTGAAACCTCAGATTTGATCTCATAGGCATCTGCCTGAGCGGTCAGGCTAAGCAGCGCTTCGAGATCGCCCTTGACGTCAAAAAAGTCGACCGCACGCTTCTGTTCAACCCAATGCTCGCCGTGGGCAAGACCGCTTATTACACCGCCTAACACCGCAACCTGGTTTACACCGTTTTCGGCGCTTTCATCGGCCAGGAACTTCAGACCATGCTCAAATAAACGAATCCGGTTTTGCTGACGGTTCTGGTTGTATACCAGGGATGTCAACAGGCCCGGCATCAGACTGACACGCATCGCCGACATCTCGACCGAAATCGGGTGAGGCAGGATCAGCGCATTATTTTCAGGATGCAGCAGGTTTTGTACCTTAGGATCGACGAAACTGTAGGTGATCGCTTCCTGATAGCCGCGAGTCACCAGGGTGTTGCGGAAACGACTGACCGAAATACGGCTTTCATCGTGTTGCGTCATTTTCAGCTTGGCGGCCGGGGCAACATTAGGAATGTTGTTGTAGCCATATACACGAGCCACTTCTTCAATCAGATCTTCTTCGATCTTGATATCAAAACGGTAACTTGGTACATCTGCCTGCCAGGTGCCGTTATCAAAAGAGACGTCCAGACCCAAACGGCTAAGGATGTTGGTAACGGTTGCATCGTCGATGTGGTAACCGATAACGCGGTCCAGGCGCTCACGACGCAGCGTAACATTGCAAACCTGTGGCAGCTTGTCTTCGGCCACGGCCTCAACGATCGGGCCCGCCTGACCGCCTACGATTTCAAGCAACAAGGCGGTTGCACGTTCCATGGCGTCGCGTTGCAATTGATAATCCACGCCACGCTCATAACGATGCGATGCGTCCGTGTGCAGGCCGTAGCTACGCGCCTGACCGGCGATCGCAAGCGGGTTAAAGAAGGCGCTTTCCAGCAGGATATCTTGCGTACCTTCGGATACGCCCGACTTTTCGCCGCCGAAAATACCGGCCATCGCCAGGGCTTTCTGATGATCGGCAATCACAAGTGTGGTTTCATTAAGCTTGGCCGTATTACCGTCAAGCAATACCAGCTCTTCGCCCGCAACCGCGTTGCGAACCTTGATTCCACCCTCAATCGCATTGAGGTCAAAGGCGTGCATCGGATGACCGAGTTCCAGCAACACGTAATTGGTGACATCGACAACCGGATCGATCGAACGAATGCCGCTACGACGCAGTTTTTCACTCATCCACAAGGGGGTTTTGGCGCCAAGGTTGATGCCCTTGATAACGCGGCCCAGATAGCGTGGACAGGCATCGCTGTTGACAAGCTCAATAGACAGCGTAGCGTCGATTGACGGCGCTACCGGCTCAATCGCCAGTTCTTTCACGTCCAGGCTGTTGAGTACACCCACTTCGCGGGCCAGCCCTTTCAAACCAAGGCAATCGCTGCGGTTAGGCGTCAGATCGACCTCAATGATCTTGTCGTCAAGACCGAGGTATTCACGAATATCGGCACCGATTGGCGCATCCGCAGCCAGTTCCATAATACCGTCGTGATCGTCCGACAGGCCCAGTTCGGCGAACGAACATAGCATGCCGTGCGAAGGTTGACCGCGCAGCTTGGCTTTTTTGATCTTAAAGTCACCGGGCAGAGTCGCTCCGACTTTGGCGACGGCAACCTTGAGACCCAAACGGCAATTTGGTGCACCGCATACGATATCGAGCAGTTCTTCTTCGCCTACGTTTACCTTAGTCACACGCAGCTTGTCGGCATCCGGGTGCTGACCGCATTCAACCACTTCACCGACAACGACACCGTTAAACTCACCGGCAACCGGATC
>JBNKEN010000138.1:0-5621 GCA_050288805.1 Pseudoalteromonas sp. | reverse complement strand
CCTATTCACTCCGGCCGCGGCCGGTGAAGCGAAGGACACCGCCCAGCTACAAGCGCTTAAAGCCAAAATCGCGAAGCGTCACCGTACCCTGGTAAAACATGTCGAACCGGTTTACCCCCAGGCCCTGCTGAACACAAAAGCAAGCGGCAGCGTCACCATGTCGTTTACCGTCAACAGCGACGGTTCGGTCGGCGACATCAAGGTCATCGAATCCACCCCCGCTGGCGCCTTTGACGCGGCATCCGTCACGGCGCTGAGGCAATGGCGCTACGCCCCGGTAGAAAAACCGCTCACCGGCATACTGACTCGCTTCGACTTCGAACCCGTAATCGGTTCGGGGGAATAACGACAAAAAAGCGAGCGCCTGATCGGGAACTCGCTTTACTAAGCTGGGAACTTCGCGGAAATAAGTCGTTCAGATAAACACCCTAATCAACCCGTAACACCAATAAACGCCTATCACCATCTGCACCGCGAAGGCGCTGAAACGCGCCGTCACGGCTAACGGGCTCAGGGAGGCAAGATGAATAAGCGACTGGATAATTCTGGCGGCCAGAAATACATAGCCCAGCGGATCGGTGATCGCCGTCGCAGAGGTCGCAACCGCCACCAGCATCAGGCCGCCAAATATCGGCAGCCCCTCAACACAATTGGCATGAGCGCGGGCGAGGCGCTGCATAAACGCAGAAAAGTTTGAGTTAGCCGGATCAAAACCGTTGGGCGCCACTTCCCCGGTCAGCACCATCTTGGAGCGAATCGACTCCATCAATACCAATAAGAACAGGCTCCAGCCTATAAATCCGAGCAGTGAAATGAGGGTTGCTGAGTTCATTTTAGTTCTCCGTCCCGGGCCGTAACTTCATAGAGAGTCCTACCCATATAGTAAAATTACATTTTATTGGCAAAGAACAAGCGACCCCATTACCGATGGCTCGCTTTTTTAGTGCCGCAGCAGGGCATAGTCGTTCAGCGTTAATCATGGTTCGATGCCGCAGGAAGCAAGTCTTCAAGGAAGAACGCGGACAATTCGGAGCGGCTGCTTAACCCGGCCTTAGCATAAACAGACGCAGACTGCGCCCTTGCGGTCTTTTCGGTCGTACCTCGCAGCACCGCGATTTCCTTGAGGCTCATGCCTTTAAGCAGCAAAAAGGCGACTTCTCGCTCAGCCCGTGTAAGATTCCAGGCCGTTAATTGGGAGTCAATCAGGGTCGATAAGCCGTCCAGGTAGACCCTGGATTGTTCTCGCCATTGCTCAGCCTCTTGCTTTAACGTGGCCGAAATTCGCCGTTCTTTAGTGAGATCCTTCTTGAGCCTGAGTATGTCCCTGAGGATGTAAAAAATGCCCCCTAAGGCCAGTACTCCGGCCACCCCCTCGGTGAAAATGTGCCAGAAGGCAACGCCCTCCCGTGAGTCTGTCATCAGATCCGCCGAAATGATGGCGGCAATCATGATCAAGGTAGAAAGCAGGATCAGGCGGTCTCTGTTATTCATAACGTCCCTTTAGTCATCATCATGTTCATATTTTTCATTCTCGTGAGACTCATCCTCGAATTCGCCAAGATGGAGCTGGCTGCCGAACAAGGTTAACGCCCGGGTGTGTGAATCAAAGTGTTGCACCAGGTAAGTCCCGGCCCACACGGTCAGCACCAGCAGTATAACACCCGTTACGGTATGCGACGCCACGGGGGTTGTCCCTGCGGGTAAATCCTGCTTTTCGCCCGTTACCATGCTTTTACCAATGGCCGCGTTATATTTTAGAGTATGGATGATGATCCCGGCTATATGAGCGAGCACCGTGATAATGAATGCATTGGCCAGCAATTCATGAATATCTTCCAGGCTTTCGCCTCCCCTTCCCGACGCCATCAGGTAGCCCGTCACACCCAAGCCGACACCCAACACCATCATCAGCACGGCAGCCCAGCTTGAAGCCGGATTATGGCCGGCCCAGCGGCGCGTGTTGCCAGAAAAGACACCTTTGAGATAACCGATAAGTTCATCCGGCTTAAGCGAAAAGTCGGAAAAGCGCGCATACCGGCTGCCGATAACACCCCATATAATGCGCCACAAAATAACAAAACACATCACCAGGCCCGCGATCATGTGGTATGAGAATACAACGGAATCGTCATCCACCGTGTTGGCAATGGCAAAAGCGGTAAGAAAACTGGCGGCAAACAACCAGTGAAAGATCCGGGTCGGTAAGTCGTATACACGTGCAGTCATAGTAAGCAACCTTCTGTAAGCTAGTCGTTAATTGTTCAAAGCTTATGAATTAGCGTGGTTTTTATCTATTGTTCATATGACCTACATGGCGGGGTTGTGTATGGGTCATATGCCCCATACGGGCTTAAAACGGGCGTTTTAGGATATGGCAGCACGCATACCGCGTTATTAAATGAGGCCACCAAACAGCTGACAGCTTGGATAAGGCGCAAATAAAAAGCGAGCCCCATTGCCGATGGCTCGCCTTTTTATGCCGCTCGTTACATGCGCCAGGAAGGTAACCGGGTTACCTTGTCGGTTTTCAAGCTTAACGATAGAAAACTTCAACCGTGCCCTTGGATTTGATCAGCAGCGGCTGACCGCGGCGGTCACGGGCCTTAGGGTGTGCTATCTTGATCCAACCTTCGCTGATGCAGTATTCCTCAACGTCGTTACGATCAACGCCGTTAAAACGAACGCCGATGTCGTGCTGAAGCACCTCTTCATTGTAATGCGGGCTGCGCGGATTGATAGAAAGTGTATCCGGGATATCTGGTCTTGCTTGTTCTTGTGAAGTAGTGTCGTTCATCATCATTTTCTTTGTATAAATAAAGTGTGCGCTATTGTAGGGAATACCGAGGACGCGCTCAATAGCAATCCTGACGAAGCCCGCGAGCCACCTTGTGAATAAGGCCGCAAGCGAGCGTTATTCACAAGCCCAACAGGCCGGCGCCGCACAACACTTTCCGCACCTTTATGACGAAAAAGCCGTGAAGCAGCTTCACGGCTTTAAACAACGATTTTTGCGCTCGCCGGTTACTTCTGCAACGGCTGAACGTAGTGACTCCCCTGCTCTGTCGGCGCGATGGTTTGGATTGCCGGCCTGGTATAGCTCACCATCATTTCTCCCAACGCCTTGGGAAAGTTCGCCTGCAATACGCGCTCGGTGGTCTCGGCCGCGATAAAACCGTCCACCTCGATACGCAGGTAGTTTTCCCGCTCGCTGTGATGAGCGGATTGCTTGACGGTGGCGTTTAAAACGGACTCCGCAACGACACCCTGCAGCAGTTGCCGCAATTGCTTGACCGACAAGGTTCGCACCTGAACCGATTGCAGCGGCCGATCCGCGACCGACAAGCTTAACTGCTGATGAAACAGACCGAGCAGCGCCTGACGAAACCCTTCCAGCTGCACATCGGAGCCGTTCGCCAGATGCACCAGGGACGCCGGTTTTCCCTGATACGCCATGTGGTTAAACAGCTCGGTGACCGACGTCTCTATGGTGATATAGAGATAGTTGTCCTGGCGCTGCACCACATGCGCCGTAGTCATCTGCAATCCGTGGGCCGACAGTACGCCGGTCCACAGTAACGAGGCCACCAGCAAGACGGTATGCAGTTGTTTCAATCTTATCGCCATAACTCTGCCCTCCGTTTAACGGCAATGCTCTGAGTAGGTATCCTGACTGCCCGAGGTATCGCTGCTGTCAAGGCGATAGCGGAATGCATAGCAGTCCAGATTGGCATCATAGCCGCTGTCGTCGGCACTCAGCTGGCGGTACATGATCAGCGCCTTGTTACCCGCTTCGATTTGCACATTGCTGTCACCCGGTGTGACTTCAATAAACTGCCAGCTTTTCCCTTCGAAGGTCATGGTGTCGTAGTCGGTTAATATCACGTCGTTTCCGGTCCAGGAGAGATCGCGTTCTTGGGTCCAGTGGGCCGCCACGGTTTGCATCACATTGGCCTGGTCGGCCTCTGCGCGATAGCAACCTATGGTGTAAGGCGCGGTTTTCGTCGAGTAATACACGTACTCGCTGCCGTCGCCGTGCAGGTCGTAGGCGTTACATTCGTCGAGCGGGCGTTCGCCGCTTTTGACCTTTTGCGGCCGATAGTCGAGATCCGTATAGCGACCGCCGCCGTAATTGACGCCGTCACTGGTCAGCTGGCCACCGCCGGTACCGAAATAGAGCGGAATACCGTCAAACATATAGGCGATTGGCTTAGAAGGATTGTGCGTATCCATCAGGCACAGCGGTGCATAATGGTAGTGGTAGTCTTCGCCGTTACCGGCATGGGCGCCGCATTGATCCAGTTCGCCGAGCAACACGGTATCGCGGCTGCTGTAATCCTGCCCCAGCTGGGCAACCTCATCGGCGCTGTTTTCCTTGGCGTAATGCAGAATAGGAACGCCGTCCACCGCAACTCCGATGGGATGGTGAATATTGAGGTTGCTGGCGGTCGATGCCAGATACTGAGGCACCAAAGGCACAGACCAGCCGGCCTGCTGCTCAAGCGGCACGCGGCCAATCCAGGACCGGGTGCCGACATTCGGCTTGTCGACATCCAGCTGCGAGCGGTCCGGCAGGCCCCCCAGGGTGTTGACCGTCATGGTGGTGCTGCCGCAGCTGACCGAGACCAGACCTTCATAATCCGCAAAGGCTTCCGACTTGGTGGCGCAGGTGCTCGGGGTACTGGTCGGCACGTGCTCGTCGCTGTTTGCATTGTAGCGCATGCGGGTCATGTCGAGCCTGGCAGAGCCGAGCACTTTGCCGCTGATGGCGTTTTCCAGGGTCACCAGATCCGTGGTGCTGCCTTGCAGTCCCAGGCTACCGACCGGGGCGGACAAGGCATACAGGCTGATGTAATACGCGTGCTCGCTTGAATCCTGAGAGCACGGCGCGGAATACTGCTGCAGACCGTCAACCGAGTTGATGCCGTAGACACCGGTACTCTGGTCACCCTCGCTTAAGGCGGTGGTGGTTGCCGGAATGTCGTACTGGATCTGGTAATAATGGGCACCCTCAAAATTGGTATCGCTCGGATTCGGGAAGGTGTACATCGCCAGGGCAAAGGACTGAGTTCCGGCCGGGACGTTGTCCCAGGAAAGCGGCAGCATTTTACCGTGTCCGGCGCCTTCGCAGGTGGCGCTGAGCGGCAGGATCAATTTCGACTTGAGCGCCGCACTGGTGAGGGCGAAGTTCCCGGATGATCCCGTGTCGGTGCCGCCCGTGGTGCTGCTGCCTATGGTGCCGCGAACCAGCACTTCGTTGTCGAGCACCAGGTTGGTACTCCAGATAAACTGCGCGTCGTTCGACGCATCGTCAAACACGGCGGTGAAGTTGGTGTAGGCCGGTTTGTTGTCGACGCCGACCGTGGCGTTGCTGTAGGTCGAGGCCGCCGGCCAGCCGCTGTCGTCAAAGCTCTCGGCCATCCAGTTGTCGGGGCGATACCAGTGAACGCCGTAAACCGCAGAAATGTCGCTCGGCGCATCGGTGCTGCAAGCGGAGGACAGACGCTGCTCGCCCGACTCGCTGATGCATGACAGGTCCGTGACCGGCGCGATGTAATAGGTTTGCGCCTTCCACTGGTCGTCCGTCACGCCTACGATGGTGCCTTCGGCATTCTTAAATACCG
>JBNKEN010000137.1:0-2329 GCA_050288805.1 Pseudoalteromonas sp. | reverse complement strand
TCGGCGACACCCGGCGATTACGAACTGGAAAAATCCAGCGGTGAAGTGGCCGAGCAGGTCATTCGTCCCACCGGGCTGCTGGACCCTGAGCTCGAGGTACGTCCGGTTTCTACCCAGGTCGACGACCTGCTGTCGGAGATCTACCTGCGAGTGGAACAAAACGAGCGCGTGCTTGTGACTACCCTCACCAAACGCATGGCGGAAGATCTCACCGATTACCTCGGCGATCACAACGTCAAGGTGCGTTACCTGCACTCGGATATCGACACGGTAGAGCGGGTGGAGATTATTCGCGATTTACGGGCCGGTGTGTTCGACGTGCTGGTTGGCATCAACCTGCTGCGGGAAGGCCTCGACATGCCGGAGGTGTCCCTGGTTGCCATTTTGGATGCCGATAAGGAAGGCTTCCTGCGCTCGACCCGCTCGCTTATCCAGACCATAGGTCGCGCTGCCCGCCACATCAACGGCAAGGCGATTCTCTACGGCGATAAGGTGACCCGTTCGATGCAGCAGGCGATCGATGAAACCAACCGTCGTCGCGATATTCAAAAGGCCTACAACGAGGCGAACGGCATCACCCCGACGGCACTGAAAAAACGCATAACCGACATTATGGATGTGGGCGCTGAGGTGGATGAAACAAGCCCGCGCAAACCTAAACCGGGCGAATTTGTGAAGATTAAGTCGCCGGATCAGATTGCGGCGGAAATCAAAGACCTTGAAGCGCAAATGATGGCGTTTGCCCGTGAGCTTGAGTTTGAAAAGGCGGCCAAGGTACGCGACCAAATTCACGAATTAGAACAACAACTGATAAAAAACAGCTGATGACAGATTTTTCTCCCATTCTCGACGCTATCGAGCAAGACAGCGTCGACAACGCCGAACTGCGGCGCCTGTTTCACGGCCGCGGCCACACCGTACCCGCCTTGTCGCATATCAACCTGGATTTTTATCCGCCGGTGCTGTTTCTCGTCTCCTACGATGAACTGAGCGAAGAAGAGCAAGCGACGCTGACCGCTGAGGTTTGGCACACCGCCAAGGCGCATTTCGGTGATGCGCTGAGCGGGCTGGTATTTCAACAGCGTCGCCTCGGTGAACGGGCCGAAAACAGGCTGGCGTTCGGCGAACTGCCGGAGCAACACACTGTGTGTGAACTCGGCATAGAATACCAGGTCAACCTGATGAGCGGGCAAAACACCGGGATTTTTCCCGACATGCGTCCCGGCCGTGAATTTGTGCTTAGCCACAGTCGCCATGCCAAGGTATTGAACCTGTTTTCCTACACCTGCGGGTTTTCACTCGCCGCCATGAAGGGCGGTGCGGATCAGGTGGTGAACATGGATATGAACAAGGGCGTGCTGAGAACCGGTAAGAACAACCATCTGCTGAACGGCTTTGCCAACGGGGTCAGTTACCTGCCGCACGATATTTTGAAGTCCTTCGGGAAACTGAAAAAGCTGGCGCCGTTCGATCTTATCGTGGTGGATCCGCCGAGTTTTCAAAAGGGCAGTTTTATCCTCACTAAGGACTACCAGAAAATACTGCGTCGCCTGCCGGAACTGGTTCATGAAAACACCCTGTTGCTGCTGTGTGCCAACTGCCCGGAAATGCCCGAGCAGGTATTCAGGGAGCTTATTCGTGAACACGCCGGTGAGGCCTTCGCCTTTGTAGAGCGTTTGCCTGCAGCCCCCGGGTTTACCGAGGTAAATCCGGACAGAAGCCTTAAGGCCTTGATTTACAAGGCGGGTTAGCGGCTTTCGGGCCGCGTTGAACGATCAGAGCTTGTCGATTTCCCGCTTAACCTGAAAACCGTCGTCGGTGACGATTTTCTCCAGCACCTGAATACGTTCCCTGAGGCTGGAAATTTCCTGCGCCATGGCGTCAAATTGCCCGGCGTTACTGGTGTTTTGTTGCTGAGCCTTGTGTTTGAATTCCAGATGCTTTTTATACATGTCGTAGATCACGCCAAATCCCACCGAGATAAAGACGATAAGCACGATCATGGTAGTGCCAGACATAACGATTTCCCTATATAAATCCTGATGCGTTCACTATGTTGAAAAAAGCGGCTGCGTGTCAACTAGAGGCACAAAAAAACCGGGAGTTTTTTTGAACGCCAAAGGCGGCCCGCAAGGGTGAGGGCAGGGCTGAGAAAGGGAATAAAAAAGTAAAAAGTTTTACTTTTTCCTTTCGAAGGCGATGAGCTCTGCGAAGAGTCGGAAAGCGCGAATACAAAAATATCTGGAATATTTTTGAACGCCGTAGGCGACCCCGAAGGGGTGGCGCAGGGCTGAGAAAGGGTCTAAGAAGATAAATAGTTTTATCTTCG
>JBNKEN010000136.1:0-11732 GCA_050288805.1 Pseudoalteromonas sp. | reverse complement strand
TATGCGTTTAGATCAACTGCGAAACTTCGTTTGGCTGGTCAAAATTAAAAGTTTTACCGAAGCCGCAGAAAAGCTGCATATGTCCACTTCGGCATTGAGCAAAAGCATCAAATCCCTTGAAGAAAAGGTCGGCACCCAGCTTATCAATCGTGATACCACGCCGCTTAGTGTCACCAGGGTCGGCGGCGAATTTTACGAATTTGCCGTCGAGGCCTCGGCGGAATACGAATACTTTACGCAAAAGTACCGCAAGGATCGCAAGGTTTCCTTCGAACAGATCCGCATCTTTTCTATGCCGGCAAGCGATGAGCTGTTCATTACCGAAGCGTTAGGTAAAACGGCGCCAGATTACCCGAATGTGGAATTTATTCACGTGTCGCGTTCGGCGTTCACCCTGTATTCGGATTTACTGGCCCAGGACGCGTCTTTGCTGGTGGTGCCGGATTTCGAGTTCGCTCGTCCGTTGCATGAGGGGTTTGAATGTATCGCGCTGCCGCCGATGAAGTTTGGCAGCTATTGTCGACCGGGCCACCCTATTCTCGACCGTGAGGCGATCGCCTTTGCCGATTTGTGGGAATATCCCGTCAGCGGCCCGCAGTTGCCCAAAGAAGTTGACGATATGGTGGTTGAATTTGTCGGGCAGGATAAGTTCAAGCGGCGTCCGTTGTTCAATGTATACTTCGAGCATACCGCCACCGCCCATAAAACGGTGCTGGATTCTGACACCATTGCCGTCTCACTGTCTGAAATGGCCGTAAAGCCGCTGGTAGACAGCGGAGTGCTATGTCAAATTCCGGTGCTGCCTAATATGTTTCAGTCGATTGGCTCTAACCTGCTTATCAAACAAGAGGCCAGGCGCTCAAATGCGCTTAAGGCGCTCGTCGACAATATTCTTGCCTGTGCGGCCAGACGCTCTTAGCTTTACCTGCGGCAAAAGCTGCCGCGCTGGCCGACGAAGTTGCAGAGCGCCGAGTATGGCTCGGCGCCAGGTTTTTCAACACCGGTTCAATAATGCTCTCACCTTGACCGGCCGGGAGTAGGGCTTGCGAGCGCTTATATCCCCGAAAAGCAGCACCTGACCCCGTTTTCCGATTACGTCAACCAACGCCAACGTCGCATGGCTTTTTTCTTGCCTTGAACCCTTATCCTATAAATCAATGAGTTGGTCTGCTTTGTTGTACAAAAATAGCTCTATCTATCTGATTATAAAGAAAACGTATTCATTTTAGGAAACGAAATAGGTTGTGAAAATATTTTCAACGGCCTACACTTTTTTTCAACACACAGTTTTAAGCATGAGATGTTATGCGTTTAGATCAACTGCGAAACTTCGTTTGGCTGGTCAAAATTAAAAGTTTTACCGAAGCCGCAGAAAAGCTGCATATGTCCACTTCGGCATTAAGTAAAAGCATTAAATCCCTTGAAGAACAGGTCGGCACCCAGCTTATCAATCGTGATACCACGCCCCTCAGCCTCACCAAGGTCGGCGGTGAATTTTATGAGTTTGCCGTCGAAGCCTCGGCGGAATACGAATATTTTACGCAAAAGTACCGCAAGGATCGCAAGGTTGCCTTCGAACAAATCCGTATTTATTCGATTCCGGCCAGTGACGAGTTATATATCACAGAAGCATTAGGGAAAACGGCGCAAGAATACCCGAATGTGGAATTTATTCATGTGTCGCGTACGGCATTTACGCTGTATGCGGATTTACTGGCCCAGGACGCGTCTTTGATGGTCGTGCCGGATTTCGAGTTCGCTCGCCCGTTATACGAGGGCTTTGAATGTATCGTGCTGCCGGCGATGCAATATGGCAGTTATTGCCGACCGGGCCATCCTATTCTCGACCGTGACGCGATCGCCTTTGCCGATTTGTGGGAATACCCGGTCAGCGGCCCGCAGTTGCCCAAAGAAGTTGACGATTTGGTGTTTGAATATGTCGGACAGGACAAGTTCAAAAGGCGACCTTTGTTTAACGTATATTCAGAACATATCGCCACGGCTCACAAAACGGTGCTGGATTCTGACACTATTGCTGTGTCCTTACCGCGGAAGGCTGTGCAGCCCTTGGTAGACAGCGGGGTGCTATGCCAAATTCCGGTGCTGCCTCATGTGTTTGAGTCGATTGGTACTAACCTGCTCATCAAACAAGAGGCCAGGCACTCAAATGCGCTTAAGGCGCTTGTCGACAATATTCTTGCCTGTGCGACCAAACGCTCTTAGTTTTACCAGCGGCAAAAGCAGCCGCGCTGGCCGGCGAAGTTGTAGAGCGCCGAATTATAGCCCTGCGCCAGGTTTTTCAACACCAGCTCAATAAAGCTCTCGCCCTGACCGCACAGCGTACCGGCGCTGTGCGGGCCGATATAGCTGATTTCACCCTCGCGATAAACGGTGGCCGCCGGTGCTGCGGGTAGCAGGGCCTGCGAGCGTTTATATTCCTCCTCACTCAGCACCAGGGCATGGGCCCGAAGTGACGCGGGAAGCAGGTCGAGTTGATCCGACGGCAGCACCACGCGCTGAACGGTATCGCCGGTGTCGTTTTGCAGCAGGCGCTCGATATAGCCGCCGGCATACCGGCTGCAGGGGCAATCGAGGTCAAGCCAATGCAGCACCAGGGTTTGTCCGGGTGCCGCGCCCGCTCTTTCGGCCAGTGAGGGCAAAAACGAGAGCCAGGGCGCGGTTGCAACGGCGTTGTCCGGGTAGCGCTTGTCCGGATCAAAGGGGCCGATATACTGCCAGAAAAACAGGTAAAACCCGCCCAGCAGGCAGCCTATCCAGAGCCCCAGACCGCTAACGGTCGACCAGTGCAGTAGACGCATTGATGATTTTAAAACGGCCCATCAGCCCGCTCAGGTTGTCGGTGTAGTGATACAGGCCGTTGATCGCCTCCAGCACCCGATGAATGTGTCCTTCGTTGTCGGAGGATTTATTGTTGATGTTGAGCGCGTTTTGGCTGATTTCCTTCACCACCTGGCTCTGCTGATCGATATTGGTGGCCATTTCCTTGTTCAGGGTTTCCAGCTCACAGATGGTGTTCTGGGTGGCGAAAATCGCCTGACTTACCTCATCGCATAATTCCATGCTGGTGATGATCTGCTGCTGACAGTCGTGCATATCGGTGACCGCCGACTGGCCGGTCGCCTGCAGCTTACTGATGATCTGGTGGGTATGGTCGACCGACTCGCGGGTCTTCATCGCCAGGGTTCTGACCTCGTCGGCCACCACCGCAAACCCGCGGCCATGTTCACCGGCGCGGGCGGCCTCGATGGCAGCATTAAGCGCAAGCAGGTTGGTCTGCTCAGATATGGCGTTGATCACGTCGAGTATGCTGGTGATTTCCTGGCTGTATTGCGACAGCGCCGCGATGGTCTCGCCGGCATTGCCGATGCGATCTTTCAGAGACGTCATAGATTCAACCGAGGTTTGCATCACATTGACGACCTTGTCGTTGCATTCAACGGCGGTCTGCACCTTCTCGAAGGCCTTATGGGCGTCTTCAACCATGTAATCGAAGATCACCGACATCTGTTGTGTCGCCGCGGCGATCTCGCCCGTGTCGCCGACCTGCTCGCGGGTGTTCGCGCTGAATACCTCGACCGAACTGGCAACATGCTGCGCCGAACCGGAAATCTGCGTGTTTGAGGATTGCACCTCGCTCAACGCCTGGTGGGTGGTCGACAACACGCTATAGAGCTTGGCCAGCAGGGGGTTGTCGGTTTCGTCACCGGAATGCGTAAAGTCAAGCTGCTCGCCGCTGTCTATCTTATCGAGTGCCAGGATCAGTTCCTGCTCGTAGCGGGAGTGGTACGACTGATACGCCAGAATCGAGCATTCCACCACCACGTAAAGTGCGTGTTGAATGACGATCAGCAATGACAGGTTGTCCGGAGAGAACAGCAGGATCCCGGTGTTCTGCACCTGGAGAAAATAGAATGAAAGATGGTGAATCGCCGCCACAACGGTACTGGTGGCGAACAGGCGCCAGTCCTTATAGGCATAAATCAGCGCAATCGCGACGAAAAAGCCGAAATGGGCCTCGACCATACCATTGAGCTGCTGCACGTGAAGTGCTACCTGAAGCAACAAGCACACGGCCACCAGATGACGGGTCAGGGCCTGCCCCGGACGGGTATGGATTAACACCAACGCCGGCAGGTTGATTAAACCGCCAAGCAGCAGCGCTGCCGTCCAGGTTCCGTATACCGGCGCGTAGAGCAGACTGACAATCCAGGCGCCGAGCAGTACCCAGCGCATCAGTTTATCGGTTTGTTGATACAAACTCGTCAGATCGTCGTGATGCATATTGCAACTCCCAATGGTTATATTTGCGTGTTTCCCTGCCGTGAGTCGCGTTTTACAGACTCGCCAATCTAGATTTCTGATAAATAAGTATTGGCAGGTGAAAAATTTATGGTAATAAGTTACCTAATTGTTATGGTTGGATCATTTCCATTCATTCAAATGGCTTGATTCTGCCGTTTGAAACTAGTGTAAAGGGATTGGTTTTTGGCTGCCGACAGGCTCATTGCCCGGGTTTTGGTCAGCGAGATTATTGCTGATCCACTGGATTAGCTCGGTCGTTGGCATCGGTTTGCCGAAATGATAGCCCTGGTAGATATCGCAGCCTTCGTTGCGCAGCAAGGAAACCTGCTCGGCCGTTTCAACGCCTTCGGCGACTATGGTCATGCCTTGAGCATGGCCTATCATGCAGATGGCCCTGACCAAGGTCAAATCGTCATTCTTACCTTCTAACGGCCGGACAAAGGATTGATCTATTTTCAGGGTATCGAACCGGTAATCGCGCAAATAGGAAAGCGACGAGTACCCGGTACCGAAGTCATCCAGCGCCAGGTGCACACCGAGGGCCTGCAATTGGTTGATCTGTTCGCGAATGGTGTCGGCCGCCTCTATCAGCACCCCTTCGGTGACCTCCAGTTCAAGGTATGAGGCGGGTACCCGATACGCCGTGAGCAGCTTCTCTACCTGTTGTACCAGATCGCCGGCAACAAACTGTTTGGGGGAAATATTCACCGCGATGCTGAAGTTGCGGTGGCCCTCGTCGATAAGACTGGCTATCATCGCCACCCCCTTATTCAGCACCTGGCGCCCGATGGGTAGGATCAAATCGGTCTGCTCGGCGAGCGTGATGAATTCGCCCGGCGACACCCAACCCAGCTCCGGGCTGTGCCAGCGCACCAGGGCTTCGGCGCCGACAAACCGTTCCGTCTCGGCGGCAACCTTGGGCTGGTAAAAGAGGTCTAGTTCGTCATTATCAATCGCCCTGCGCAGCAACGATTCCAGTTTCAGGTCGCGTTGCGCCTGGATAGTACAATGGCCGGCATGCAGGGCATAGGCGCCGTTTTCCTTGACCCTGTTCATGGCCGAATGCGCCGCGTTCATCAGCGATTCTGCACATTGCCCGTCGGCAGGGAAAAACGCGATCCCCATTTTGAAATTGCCGAAAACGAACTCGTTTTCCACGTTTACCGCTTCGTTAAAGCACTTTTGGATGCGGGCGATGACGAGCTGTAAGGCATCTTGGGTCTCCGAGCGGACGATAAACGCAAACTGGCCGCCGTACAGATGGAACAGGGAAACCCCGTCGGGCATTTCCCTGCTCAGACGGTTTGCCAGGATGCGGATACATTGATCACCGGCGCTGAAACCCAGGCTGTCATTGATGCGCTTGATATTGGTGGTGTCGAGAAACACCTGCGCAAACATGTCGCCTTTCTTGATAAGCGTATTCAGATCCTCAACCAGACTGGCGCGATTGGGTTGCCCGGTCAGGGAATTAAAGTGAGTTTCGCGATATAGCCTGGCTGCAATTTGTTTGCGCTCGGTAATGTCGTGCAGCAGTAGGGTGTAAAGCACATCATGGCCGCTTTGCAGGCGGGTTAGCCGCATTTCCACCGTGTAGTTGTGGCCTTTTCCGATTGCAGCACCGTCTCTTGTGGTTGCCCTATGGCGGCGATGTCATCCGGCGAGAGAGACCGTAAAGCAGGGATCAGGGCGAAAATATTGCGTTTGTGCAGCTGGGCGCTGCTAAGCCCGAACAGGTCCGCCGCCTGATCGTTGCATTTGAGAATTCGGCCGTGTTTTTGGATCACCAGCAGCGCATCGGTACTTGAGTTAAACACGTTTTGGAACAGCGCGGCGTTCTCCAGCATCTTTTTGATCAGGATCACCGAGGTAACGGTCAGCAGCAGGATAAACACGAACCCGTTCATCGACGCCGAGAGGATCTCGCTGCCGATACTGAATACGCTGCCGCCGTGGCTTTCACCCGGCACGTGGTAGACGGCCGTCATGGCGGTGTAATGCATTCCGGTGATAGCCAGACCGACCAAGGCGGCGGTGACGGCGAGACGGGCATGACTTCTGAGCGATGAATATTCCCTTAACCAGCCTTCCGCAAACAGGGCGGCGAAGGCGAGGACGACGGCAACCAGCAACGACAGGGCGAATAAATAGGGATCGTACAGCATACCATGGCGGCTTTGCATCGCTTCCATGCCGATAAAATGCATGCTGCCGATGCCCGCAGCCAACATCAGCCCGGCTCGGGCACTGCGGCATTTTTTCTTTTCTGCCTGGCCGAAACAGGCCAATACCAGCGCAGATGCAAAGAAGGCGGGAACGGTCGACAAGGCGGTGAGCAATACGTCATAGCTCACCGGCACGGGGAGCACATAGGCCGTCATGCCGGTGAAATGCATTGACCAGATCCCGCCGCCGAGGGCAAAGATCCCGAGCGTCTGCCAAAGGAAACGCGAGGCTCCGCGGGTGTCGCGGATCACTGAGGTGGTGATCAGCCCCACATAGGAGGCGAACACCGCAAACAGGTACGAAACAAGGACGAGAAGATGGTCGTAACTTCCCTTGTAGGCGCCGGGCGGCAATTCGCCGTTTTGCACAAAACGAAGATGTATGCCCAGTCCTTCGGGCGAAATATAAGCGATCGGATTGATAAATGCGATATCCATATTCCCCCATGTGTCATTGATGCCGGTTTGATCTTGCCGGTGTTCGGATGAAATCCGCTCGTCCCGCGTCGATCAAACCGCAGGTTTATCGTGTGTGCCGCGGCGACATTTCCGTTATCACGGGGCGCCTCGGGCATGTTTCAGTATTTAAGTGGCCAAAGAATTACGGGCCGGGAAGCGTATTATTGTTATGAGGTGTTATGACGCGGTCCCATGGGACCGCGCCACAACATGCCCGATCCGACCTAAGGTGCCCGTGTTTCAGCTCATCGTACCCAGGATGAGCCAAGCGCCTGATAGCCTACTCTATCGGACGCGGTTCGACGAAAGCGGGTCGGGCGAGCAAGAACGGCAATGTAGCGCGTTTGGCGTCAAAGCGCATATGCGATATGGCAACGGCATTTCCATTTCGGAAATGCTTTGTTAATTCTCATGTCGGTATTGTTCAAGTTAATTGATTTTTATGTTCTTTTTGGTTTTCATTTTGAGGTTGCGAGAACCGGGCGAATGGCGCTGCGGGGATCATGATGTCCGATTATTTGCGCGTTTCGTCCTTATTTATTCCACATTCGCCGCCTATTTTTCTCTGTAAAGGCGTCGCAGCCGGGCGGTTCCTTCGGCTCCGAGTTTGCTAACATGCAGCGACTAACAAGGTGATGGTATGGTGAAGAAACAAAATATGGGCGCTAACGCACGGGCAATACGTACGTTTGCTCTGGGCATGGTCGGCCTGACGGTGTTGGCCGGTTGCGGCGCTTCGGGGGGAAGCTCGGAGGTTGAGGCGACGCCTCCCGCGGTCGGGAACACCAATACGGCTCCCGTCGCCGCTGCGGGAAGCGATAAGGCGGTCAATATTGGTGAGCTGGTAACGCTCGATGGCAGTGCGAGCGCGGATCCGGACGGCGATACCCTGAGTTTCGCCTGGCAGTTGACGTCGCGGCCGAGCGGCAGTGCCGCGATGTTGCAGGGAGCCGAGACGGTGACGCCGAGCTTTACCCCGGACTTGGCCGGCAGTTTTACTCTCTCCCTTGTGGTTAGCGACGGTGCGCTGGAAAGTGCCGCCGACATGGTGACGGTCAGCGTTCTGGAAGGTGGCCAGGGCACATTGGATATTACGGATGCAGAACTGACCCGACGGGACGGTTCCTGCGCAGCGTATGTGGGTTCCTATGAGTCAGCGGTTAGCGATGTTAAACGAAACCTGGGATTTAACGGCTCGGTGGTGATTGCCAGTGACGGCACCAAGTGTACCTTCACCGTTAACGAAATTCCGAACCACGATTTTAACGATGCCGGGGCCCAGTTTGCCACCGACGTCAGCGAGCAAAGCGGCAGCTATCAAATTGCGGTATCGCCCGTAGAAGCGGCGAATGTGACCGAGGTGCAGGTGGGTGTCAGCAACGGCGTGTTTTTGAACGGCGTCAGCGTCGACATTATCGCTGCGGCCTGCTACGGTGAGGGCAACGAACCGCTCGGTCAGGAAAAAATCGGCTGCGGGCCGGATCAGAACGCACATCCCTGGCGCTACGACCCCATGTCGCCGTTAAACGGATTCGGCACCGACAGTCACAATGCCCACCCGCAACCGAACGGGCGCTACCATTATCACGGCAATCCGCGGGCGCTGTTTGACCAGCAATGCGAGCAAAACGCCGCAGTGTCACCGGTGATAGGTTTTGCCGCCGACGGCTTCCCCATTTACGGGCCCTGTATCGAGGTCGACGGTCAGATCCGCGAGGCGCGCGCCAGCTACAGGTTAAAGAACAACGGCGGAGCGCGCCAGAGCGTATCCGGCTACCAGACCCCGGAGGCCGGTGTCGGCTCTATCGCCAGCAGCAATTATGACGGCCAGTTTCGCGGCGACTGGGAATACAGCGCGGGCAGCGGCGACCTCGACGAATGTAACGGCATGACGGTGAACGGCCAGTACGGCTACTATATTACCGACAGCTACCCCTGGGTGGTCGGTTGTTACAAGGGGACGGTCGACGCGTCATTCCAGCCCTCGGGCCAGGCACTGCAAAACCTGCTTCATTCTCACCAGGAAGACACCCACAGCCGGCTGCATCTGCAAGGCATCCCCCACGACTACTGACGAAACGGAAACGAAAAACGGGAGGGCATCAGATTGATGAAGCCGATTGAGTACCCCGCATTTATTGGCTGCCACTGAAAAAAGCGACAGAGCTAAATTCTTCATGCGATGAGAAGTGTCTGAGAAAGTCGTTCATTTCCTCAGGCAGGTAGGGTGACAGCACGGCTATAAATGTTGAGGCCGAAGCCGTCTGTCCTTCAACCACCCGCTGATTAAACCGTTGCCACAGTGTAAAGAGATCCGCCCCGCGATTGGCCTTGGTGAGCTCTGTATTTATGGCAGTCATCAAGATCAGGCCACAGCTGTAATGAAGTTTGAAATCGCGCTTTGAAGCCCGAATATAATTCGGCTCCTTTGTCAGACCGGCTACGCATTGCTCTTTGGCGTTTTCGAGTTTGCCCTGCAAGACACCTTGAACCGATGCCTGACCGGCAAAAAATTCTGCTGCGCCTTCATGAACCCACGCGTCATTTCGCGCCTCTATTGAAGCGGCCTGTCCTTGGTAAAGATGGGCCGCTTCGTGGGCAAAGAACCATTCAGAGGGCAAAAAATATAGCGGTTTTTAGCGACATGGAAGTTAAATCCTTATAACAAACATCAAATTAGCCGACGCGGAAGGCTGTTTCGCCGCTTGCCAAATTACCCGTTATTGCGGCTTTTGTATAGTCGCAAGCGGGCCATTTTATGTGTCTTGATGCGGAGCGCGGTTGGGCCGGGTACGTCCGACCCGGCATGGCCAGTCAGGTACAAAAAAGCAGGGGATACGGGCAACCGATATGATCAGGTTAATGCGGAAACGGATTCAACATCAGCCGGTTTAGGCTGAGTGTGGAAAAAAGGCGAGTTGGATCCGGGGCGTACCCAACGCCTCGATGCCGCGTACTCCAACCGCTTACTTAACAAACCCGGCATTGAGTATGGTGACCTCCCGTTGCGGGAACGGAATCGAGATCTGATGTTCGCGCAGGGTTTCGAAGATGGTGAGCAGCAGGTCGCCGCCGACCCGGTTTTTTCCGTCGTCCACGCCCTCTATCCAAAACTCCACGAACATATTGACCCCGTTGTCGCCAAAGCTGTCTATTTCACAATCGGGGCGCTCTTCAATGGGGACGTCCGGGCCGCCTATCACCTGTGGGTGCTTGCTCACCGCTTCTTTGATGATCTCGACCAGCGCACGAATATCCGTGGCGTAGGCCACGCTGAAATCCACCCTGTATCTTTGTTTCGGGTCCTTGTGTGTCCAGTTGATAAGCGACGAGGAAATGAAGGTTTCGTTCGGTACCAAAATGTCTTTACCGTCGTAGGTTTCAAGTACCGCATGACGCATATTGAATTCGCGAACAAAGCCTTTTTTACCGTCTGCCAGTTCGATGTAGTCACCCACCGTCAATGACTTGTCTAACAGGATGATAATGCCTGAAATGAAATTCGAGGCGATGGACTGCAGGCCCAGCCCCAGGCCGACCCCCAAAGCGCCGCCGAAGACGGCCAGGGTGGTCAGGTTAATGCCCATGATGTTCAGCAATACCAGGAAACTGACGCAAAAAAGTCCCACCTCAAACAGCTTAGTGAAGACTTCCCGGGTGGTGATATCGAGCGACTTCTGGTTGCGGATGATGTCTTTACCCATGCTGCTGGAGGCCCGGCCGAGCCAAAAAAGCACGGTGCCGAAAAACAGCACCCGGAAAAATCCGTACAGCGAAATCTCGATATTGCCTATGCTCAGCGACACGTCTTCAAGGGAGTGAACAATAAAGGGCAATACGCCTATCAGGTGCAGAAACAGCAGGGGCAGCCCCAACCAGCGGAACAGCTTGGACATAAACTGGCTGCGGACAAATTCGCGGATCATCGAGTTGAAGAAGAGCAGCACGGCAATGACAAGGGCCGCATTCACAAGCCACACCGGATAGGCGAGTGCCTCGCCCAGTTCGCGACTGATGCGCAACAGAATAATGGCCGTCAAGGGAGAAACCAGCGTACTTAACTGCTGCACTATCGTGACCAAGGGATGGCGGCTGTCGACATCCCGCTCTGGAGCCTCCGATCTTCTTTTCAGCGTATGGAAATACAGGGTATGGGCAAGGAGGTAGCAAAGCAGGATCACGCCAAGCTGCAGGTAGGTGTCCTCGGCCCTGAGGAGGGCATGAGATCGTTGCCAAAAATCGTTAAGGGAGTGTGCGATAAAATCGGCGTTCATTGGTTGCCCCTGGCGTTGGAATTATTTCATCACTTGGCTGCTGACACGTAAAAACCTTTGTTAAATCTAGTTGTACTTGGCTTAAGTTGAAAGGTGCCTTCGCTCCATGTTTTAGCGGAAGCGGTCGACACGACAGATATTCTCAGTGCTTCACGCGTGCGCTTTGCAGCTCGACTCCAGTAAATCCACCAGGATCCGCTCGACGTTGCTGCCGCCGATGCCGATGCGCTCGCCCGGCGAAAGACTTGCCAGGGTTTGCGCTGCATTACTGTAATCCCCCTTTACAAACTCGCTCAGCGAGGAAACAAGCGCCTTTGAGACCTCTCGGTGCGTGCCGTGAGGCAGGGTATTGATATGCTTTTTACAGCGTTTGAGGCCGTCGAGATCGCCCGCCGATGTGTACAGCGCGGCCACATGCAGGGCAATAAAGGGATGCCCCATCATGCCCCAG
>JBNKEN010000135.1:0-3742 GCA_050288805.1 Pseudoalteromonas sp. | reverse complement strand
GATGAAGGCGCACAGCAGTACGTGCTCGCTGCCATTCGGCATTTTAACGAAAACGGTTACGGGCCGGAACAGCTGTCGCAGCACCTGCTGGCGCAGCTCGAAGGCTATGCCGATCTGACAACACAAGCAGCTATTGAAAGCCCGTTGTCGCTGGCTAAATTGCTGTTTGAAAAGCGTTACTTCGGCGTCATTGAAATGCTGCTCGCGAAAGGCTGGAAACTGGCCGCCGACGACATTTTGATGCTGTGGCAGGAAATCGATTTTCGTGCGAGGTTCGGCGCGTTTTTACCCGACTGCGCAGCCGATCTCGACGCCCTTGCGGAAACAGCCGCGGCGCTGGTTGCAAAGGGGGAAGACTATTTTACCCTGCTGGAACGGGTTTCACCGGACAGTGATTCCCTGCAATTGCTTGAACAGGCCTTGTTGGCGCATCTGCAAGGCGAGCAGGCGATGCAGACCATGGCGATGCGTTTTATTGAGCAGGGCGCCACCGGCGTGCTGGCAGACGGCGACGGTAAAACCGCCTACATGTGGGCGGCGCAGAAGGGGTATGTGAATGTTCTTGAAGCGCTGTTAGACAAGCAGAACCCGGAAGCGAGGGATCATCAGGGCAACTCTGCCTTGCATTACGCCGTGCTCGGAAAAAATGTTCGTTGCCTGAGCCTGCTGCTGAAGGCGGGTTACGATTGCAGGGTTAAAAACCGGCAAGGTTTCTCCTGTTACGGGCTCGCGGTTGAAACCCGTGCGACCAACCTTATCAAGTGCCTGGAGCGTGATTTCGGTATCAAGGAATTATCGCTTGAGGGCCAGTACCGCCGCATCTTCAAGGTCCATGCGCTGCATGCCCTGGTGGCTTTGCTGTTACCGCTGCAACTGTTTTTCTTTTTCGGTGATGCCACCGACTATAAAAGCGAGCTGACGTTGGGCTTTGCCGTGGTCTCTGTGGTGGCGCTGTTTATGGCGGTCAGTCTCAAGCGGTGCAGCCTGTATCCGGTGATTCGGCATCCGGTCGGGTTGTCAGTGCTGCGCTATACCTCGGTGCTCAGTCTGTTGGCCCAGCTCGGTCTGGTACTGGTTGTGGCTCTGGCGTTTATCGCCCAGATGGGATAACCGAACGCACAAAAAAAGCCGCTTTTAGCGGCTTTTTTTGTGCTCACGCACTTATTCCTGGTGCTCGTGGGCTGCTTTTTCCCTTGCCAAGTCGTCTTTGAGCTTGCCGATTTTCAGTCCCAATTCCTGTCCGCGATGCCTTGCATAGTAGGTACAGCCGATAAACATACTGGTGGCGAACAGGAGTTCCAGCAATACCAGCAGGCGTTCCTCGCTGGCCACCCACAGCAGGGTAGAACCGTGAATGAAATAAATCATCACCACGAAGTTGGCCCAGGCGTAGGTGTAGGGCTTGTCCTGAATGATCCCCTTTAACGGTAACAGCAGCGGCAGTATATAAAGGGTAAACACGAAGCCTGTGCTGTAATCGTGTTCCGGGTAAAGTACGAACTGCCACAGCGGCATCAGCACCAGCAGGCCGATATAACCCGCAAGGGCGAGCAATTGGAAGCGTTTGGTAACCGGTTTTTTTGCTGTAACTGGCGTCATGAAAGTTTACTCGCTATTTGCGCCAGACGCCGTCCGAGGGCGTGGCATATTTTGATCTCTTCCGCGCTCAGGCGAATGTCGTTGCTAAGGCCCGCGACATGGCTGGCGCCGTAGGGAGTTCCGCCGCTTTGCGTGGAATTCAGCTCGGGCACATCGTAGGGGACACCGAGCAGCACCATGCCGTGATGCAACAGCGGCAGGGCCAGGTTAAGCAGGGTGGTTTCGTTACCGCCGTGCATGCTGCTGCTGGACGAAAATACGCAGGCGGGCTTGTCGATGAGTTGCCCTTTGAGCCAAATGTCACTGGTTTGTTCCCAAAACACCTTGGCCTGGCTTGCCATCATGCCGAAGCGGGTCGGACTGCCGAAGGCCAGCCCGTCGCATTCGATAAGGTCTTGTTTAGATACCTGAATATCGCCTTTCTCCCGCACCTCGAAGGTACGCAGGCAGGCCTCGGCACCGGCAGCCGTAATGGCGTCGGCCAGTTCATGGGCCATGGCCCGGACGGACCCGTGGCCGGAATGAAACAACACCAGAATGCGTGGCATTAAATAATGGCCAGCACGTTTTCGGGCGGGCGTCCGAGGGCGGCTTTTTCACCGTTGACGACGATGGGGCGTTCGATCAGTTTCGGTTCTGCCGTCATGGCCGCGATCAGCTTGTCTTCGTTTTGCTCATCGGCCAGGTTAAGTTCTTTGTAGATGTCTTCCTTGGTGCGCATCAGCTGGCGCGCCGACGTAAAACCCAGTTTGTTCAGTAAGTCACGAATGTCTCCGGCTGCCGGCACCTGTTTCAGGTATTCGATCACCTCGGGCCGGATGCCGTGTTCTTCCAGAAGGGCCAGGGTTTCTCTCGATTTTGAACAACGCGGGTTGTGGTAAATAACGATGGACATAGTTTTCATTTCTTATCTGGATTGGTTGGGGCTATTTTAGGGGAAGGGCGGCGAGACTTAAAGCCTTGCCAGCTCTTTTTGCATTTGGCGGTATTGGCCGAGCAGCGCCTTAAGACGCTGTTGCTTCAACACTTCCTGCGGCTCGATAAAATTCAGCGCCTTTTGAATTTCATCCGCCGCCTTCATAAAAGCGCCGTATTCCGCCATCAGGCTCGCCTGCGACTCGTGATAGGCCGCATGGTTTTTCTCTTTTTCGTAGACCTGGGTGATCAGCTGTTTGGCCAGCACGTGATCCGGCTTATCGAGTAAAAACGTTTTCAGCAGGCTCTCGGCGAGCGGGTATTCTTTGGCAATAATAGCGGCGTTGGCGTAATTCAGGGTGATCACCTGATTGTTGGGGCGCAGCTGATTAAACGGCTTCAACATCGCCAGCGCCCTGTCCGGCTTACCTTGGGCAATAAACCAGTCGGTTTTAGCATCGAGGTAGAACAGGTTGTCTGGGCTTTTGCCGAGCAGTTCGTCGAGCAGGCGGCCGCTTTCATCGAGCTTTTTCTGATCCAGTAACGACAACGCCAAACCGTATTTCAATGCGTCGGTCAGGCCATAACCGGTGTGCTTGAGTTGCTTGCGAAATTCCGCTTCGGCCAGCTTGCTCTCCATGGCAAACCGGGCGACGGCGCGGCTTTTGGCCAGCTCGAAGTCGAGGCTGGAATGATAGATTGCTTTCTCGTATTGCTCGGCTCGCAGTCTGACGTCGGAAACCCGGCTTTGCGGCAGCGGGTGAGTCAACAGAAACACCGGCGGCTTCTGCGTGTAGCGGGTTTGGGCGGAGAGTTTGGAGAGAAACTCGCTGGATTCTCTGGGGTCAAACCCGGCATTGTGCATGATACCCATGCCGATGCGATCCGCTTCCTGTTCGGCGCCGCGGCTGTGTGTCAGCTGGCTCAGTGCGCCTTGGGTCTGGGTGCCGGAAATAATGGCGAAACCGGCATCCGGTGATGCCATGGCGGCCAACAGACCGGCTATCATGCCGGCAATGGTGATGGCGCTGTTGTCTTTTTGTTGTTGCAGCCGTCTGGCCAGGTGTCGTTGTGTAACATGGGCGATTTCATGCCCGATTACCGAGGCGAACTGACTCTCGTTGTCAGACTGAACCAGTAGCCCGGTGTGCACGGCCACGTGCCCGCCGTAAAAGGCAAAGGCATTGATTTCATTATTATTGAGCCAGAAAAATGAAAACGGAAAGCG
>JBNKEN010000134.1:0-3757 GCA_050288805.1 Pseudoalteromonas sp. | reverse complement strand
ACTGATGCCCCGCATAACCCAGTGCCACGGGCGTCGTTCCGGGTAAAATACGATTGCCGGAAAACACCTCGGCCCGTTCGTCCGGGTCTATCTCAAGTCCCAGGTTTTCGGCCAAAACCGTATTCCAGCAAACCATTTCCGGGGCGCTGACCGCGGCCGGTATACTCGGAACCGAAACATGTTCACCGAGTACGCTGTAGGGATTTTCCAGTTTCACAATGCTCTCCTCATCGGCTCAGGCGGGTGCCAAACCGACGATATTGTCGCCGACGCTGTAGGCCATGATCTTACTCAACTCCTGCAAACTCAGGCCGCTTTCCTGCTGTAACCGGTTGAAGTATTCCTGAATCGCGCGCAGCGATTTTTTGCTTTGCATACCGCCGCTGAATACCTCGTTAGCCCGTAAAAAGGTTTCCACGTCGCGCGACAGGATAAAGGTGTCCTTACCCAGCATTCGTAAGGTATAAGGGCCGGTGTTTCCACCCAGTCGCGCGCCGTGCTGCTTAAGGTAATCCCACAGCCCGACGATATCGCTGCTCGGCCAGTTCGCAATAAAGCGGCTGAAGCTGCCTTCTTTTTCGGCTATTTCATGGATCATCAAACAGTTGTGCGGAATAGATTGCACCTTTTGGAAATTACGTACGATGCGCTCGTCTTGTGCCGCCTGTTCCCACTGCTCCGGCGAGCGCATCAACAGCTTGTCGATATCAAATTGCCAAAAGACCTCGCGAAAACCCGGCCATTTTTTATCGATCACGCTCCAGACAAAGCCGCTTTGGAACACCTTACGGGTAAATTCCTCCAACCACAGCGCATCGGGCAGCCCGGCCAGCTCCTCATCACTGAGCGGCTTGCTTAAAAGCGCCCGCAGCGCCGCTTCGCCTCCTTTTCGCTCGCAGGCCCTTTGGTACAGTCGATCAAACGCCTTCATAGTTGTCCCGATTATTTTACATTTAATACGAATGCACTTAGTGTAACCCAGTTTCACAGCCCGCACCGCAGGCATTTGCGTCACACTTTAACTACTATATTAGGGTCGAATAATAACAATAACCGGTAATTCCTTTATTACGGGCCTTTATATGCGTATTTTGTGCTTACTTTTGTTTATCATATATGGCTGCAACCTTGCCCGAGCGGCCGACCAGCCGATGCTTTACATCACCACGGGGCAATGGCCGCCGTATCTCGACAAGTCGCGCAGCGATCTGGGCTGCACCGCAAAGTTTATTCGCGATGCATTCGCAACCCAGGGCTACCGAGTGCGCTTCATCTTTATGCCCTGGGAACGAGCCTATGTAGAAGGGCAAAAAGACGGATTTGCGGCGTCGGCCTATTGGCTGGACAAACCTGAGCGGCGCAGGGATTACCTGTACACCAAAAACCCGGTAACCCTTGAGCACTATTACTTCTACTCTCATGCTCGAAAACCCCTCGCCTTCAAAACCTTTGACGATCTGAAAAACTATAGCCTGATCCTAAATAAGGGCTTCACCTATCCCCAGCCCCTGATGGAAGCCATCGAAAAGCACGACATCAAGGTCAATTGGGCCGTCTATGCAACCAAGAATCTTAAGCTACTCACCGTCAATCGCGGCGACGTGACCATTTTGGCCGATGGCCCGGCCGACACCTACCTCAACTCCTTGAGCGAACTGCAACGCAGCCAGATAATCAAATACCCCGACCCCGCCTATACCCAACCCTCGTTCCTGCTGGTCAACAAACAGCACCCGGAAATCGCTGCAATCTTCGACAACGGCTTCCTCGCCCTCGCAGGTCAGGACGACTACCTGGAGCAATATCAGCAAAAATGCAGCCCGCTTTTTTGATGTCCTGTTGGCAACAAAATGCTCTTTTAGCTGGCCATCCTTGCCCTATTGAAAATTAATCGTTATTTTACTGATGGTTATAAAATAACTCTTGCGAATTGAAATCTACCGGGATCAGCGAACGCTTGCTCCCGGACCTCACCACCAGGTAAACGCGAGCAAAAAATAAGGACATAAAATGATAAAAACGATTCTTGCATGGATTTGCCTTGCTTGCTCATGCATGGCGAGTGCCGTCGATATCCATACCCTGAACCCGGTGGAAAAACTAAGCGTTGCATATCCCGCCTTTGCCGAGCCCATGACGTTTAACGTCACCTTACCGGCAAGCTACGACACAGCCAAAGACAAACGCTACTTCGTGCTGTTTGACCTTCATCCCCGCAGCCAACACTATTTGAGCGGCTTGCACAACTGGCTGAGCCATAACGGAGAATGGCCCTGGCTGGAAAGCATAATAGTGACACCCGCCGACTATCATAAGGAGTTTGCGGCACTGTATGAGAAAACGGTCGCGCACCCCGATGATCCGACACTATTGAATTTTCTCGAATCCGATGTGCTCGCAAGTATCGACAAAAATTTCCGAACCAATGGTTTCAAAATCTACAGCGGATTTATGAGTAACGGCGCCACGGGCCTGTACGTATTGTTAAACAGGCCAGCTATGTTTAACGCCTATATCATCACCAGCCCGACGCTGGATAATAACTTTTTAGGGGTTGCGTCGAATGCAGCAAAGAAACTACCGACCCTGACCGACAAAATGCGTTTTCTTTACCTGACCATAGGTCAGCATAATTATGAAAAGGCGCATATCGAGGCCGTTGAGTCACTGCACAAAACACTCAGCGACAAGGCGCCGAAAGACCTCGACTGGCATGTAGTCAACGACGACAAGCATTACTATATGTCACGCCCGGTGGTTGCTGCTTTAAACGGCATTGAACTGCTGTTTGACGACTATCACAATAACCTGTCGCCCGATTCGGCCGTCGCACAGCAGGGGGTCGATGCCGTGATCACCCATTATGAAACCCTGTCACAAAGAAAATACGGCTTTGCCGTTTCTGCCGAGGATTCGCTAAAGAGCCTGGCCCGGTCCTTTCTCAGCTCGGACCCACAAAGGGCCCTGGAGATATACCATAAAACCGTCTCGCTCTATCCCGACTCCGCCTATGCCTACTCGGCCCTGGCCGCCGCTTATAAGGAAACCGGCGATATTAACAAGGCGATAGAATATCAAACCATCGCCGTTGAGAAATCGGCCAGTATGATCGAATGGCATCAAAACAACCTTAGAAAAAGGCTCACCGAATACGCCGAGCTAGGCGAGAAATCGAGCGACGAGTAAGGCGCTTTTTCTGATGTAGCGTTGGCGACTACAACCAGAAGGGGCTAAATACGCGCCCCTGCGATTAGATTCCGAGTAATCGATTCATCTCTGAAGCTGCGCCCTGTCGGCATCCATCCGCGATTGGCGCTGCGCTTTCAGGCGTGATGAGGGAGCCTACGAGCCCTCCGCGGTTATGCACAGCCTGAAGTGTCTGCGTTGCTTAAAAGTTTCACTGAGGTATCAGGTATCGATCTTCCCGTCGATCACACCCGAAAAGAAACCGCAGATGAGTAATCGGCCCGGAAGGATGCGGGCGAAGGCGAGTCTCAGGCCATGGATGGCCTGTACTCGCCGTTTACGTTCACATCTGTGGTTTCTTTGAGGAGAAAGTGTGATTGCGGGCGCCGGGAGAGTCCAGAGAGGGGCCGGCGTTTTGCCCCTCTTTGGGTGACGTCGCCACCGCGACAAAAAGCTGACTTGTTAACACTAAACATTCGAGTTAACTTAGAAATGAAGCAAGGGAATTGTGTGACGTCAATGCTCCACTTCGCTAATTTCGGAGCCATTGAAAATCATGCCAATTAGGTAA
>JBNKEN010000133.1:0-2733 GCA_050288805.1 Pseudoalteromonas sp. | reverse complement strand
CTGCGCAACGTCGTGGAACAGGCGACGGAAAGAGGATACCGGGTCGGCAACGCCGACATTACCATCGTTGCCCAGGCTCCGAAAATGCAGCCCCATATTCAGGCCATGCGGGGCAATCTGGCGGCGGATCTCAAGGTGGACATCGGCCAGGTGAATGTGAAGGCGACCACCACGGAAAAACTCGGGTTCGAGGGCCGAAAGGAAGGCATCTCCTCCCATGCTGTGGTGCTGTTGATCCAATGACCCAAGAACTGAATTACCTATATGGTAAACCGCTTTCCACGGCGGACTTTAAAACCGAGGCGCAGGATTTTATCGTCGATGAACTGATGGACATCGAGATGACGGGGGAAGGGGAGCACGTTTGCCTGAACATCGTCAAACAGGGCGAAAACACCGTTTTTGTAGCGCGAAAAATTGCCGAGCTTGCCGGCGTGTCACCGCGGGATGTCAGCTATGCCGGTCTGAAAGACAGACACGGGGTGTGCAGCCAGTGGTTCAGCGTGCCTGTGCCGATAAAACAGGACATCGATTTCAGCGCACTCAACGGCGAGACCCTGTTCGTGCTCAAGCAGGTGCGTCACAACCGCAAACTCAGAACCGGTTGCCACAGCGGCAACAAGTTCACCATTCGCCTGCGTAACGTCAGCGATCCGCTCGATATTCTGTGCCGCATCAATGCGGTGCGCCAGGGAGTGCCTAATTATTTCGGCGAACAGCGCTTCGGTCGCGACGGCAATAACCTGGCGCTGGCGGAGCGCATGTTCGAGGGCGAACGGATCCGCGACAAAAAACTGCGCGGCATCGTGATTTCTGCGGCGCGCTCCCATGTCTTCAACCAAATCGTCAGTCGTCGCGTGGCCGAACATGGCCTGGCCAAAACCATGCACCGCGAGGTTTTTATGCTCGGCGGCAGTAACGCGTTTTTCTGCGACAACATCAGCACCGAGAATATCGCCCGGCTTGCCAGCGGCGACATTCTGCTGTCCGCGCCGCTCATCGGTAAGGGCGATAAGGGACTGACGGAACAGGAAATTGAATGGCTGGTGCCGTTTGCACAGTGGCAAAACGGGCTGGCGGAGCTGGGGCTGAAAAATGAGCGCCGCGCGCTTAGGCTGATCCCGAAAAATTTAACCATAGAACAAGAAAATGATGATACATTGGTTTTGTCGTTTTCACTGCCCAAGGGCTGCTTCGCCACCGCCCTGTTACGGGAACTGGTGCAGTATCGTGATATGAATTCGGCGCAGAGCGAACAGCAGACAGAATAAGGATCCGCAATGAGAATTTTGCTGAGTAATGACGACGGGGTTCATGCCAAGGGCATCGCGGTGCTTTACCGGGCGCTTAGCCAGATCGCCGAGGTGACCGTGGTGGCGCCGGATCGCAATTGCAGCGGCGCCAGCAATTCACTGACCCTGCTTAATCCGCTACGTGCCAGCACCATGGAAAACGGCTTTATCTCCGTTAACGGAACTCCCACCGACTGTGTTCATCTCGCCTTGAACCAACTGATGAGTGAGCCGCCCGATTTGGTGGTGGCCGGGATCAACAACGGCGCCAATTTGGGGGACGATACCCTGTATTCAGGCACCGTGGCTGCGGCCACAGAGGGGCGCCATATGGGCCTGCCCGCGGTAGCCGTCTCCCTGTGTTCAAAGGATGAGGCGCATTATGAAACCGCGGCCTCGGTGGCGGTCAAGATCATCAACGAGCTGTCGAGCCACCCGCTGCCGAAAGACCAAATCATCAATATCAATGTGCCGGATATTCCGCTCGATGAGCTGAAGGGCATTCGGGTTACACGGCTCGGCTCGCGCCATAAGGCCGAAACCATGACCCGTCAGCGGGATCCCTGGGGCCGCGACGTGTATTGGTACGGCAGTTTGGGGGTTGCCTCGGATGCCGGCGAAGGCACCGATTTCCATGCGGTCAAACACGGATATGCGTCGGTCACGCCACTAAATGTTGACATGACGGCAAAAGAAAGCCTGGCGGCGATGGCCGACTGGCTCAAGGACGTGGAGTAATCGCGGTGCTGGCCAATTACAACCGCAGCGCTCAGGCGCTCGCCGAGCTGTTACGCCAGGAAGGGATAAGGGACGAAGCCGTGATAAGCGCGATCGCCCATACGCCGCGCCACTTGTTTGTCGATGACGTACTGATCCACAAGGCCTACCAGAATACCGCCTTGCCGATAGGGCAGGGCCAGACGATTTCCCAGCCCTATATAGTGGCGAAGATGACCGAACTGTTGAAGCAGAACGGCGTCAAAGGCAAGGTACTGGAAATAGGCACCGGCTCGGGCTATCAAAGCGCCGTTCTGGCACAGTTGTTCGAACAGGTGTATTCGGTGGAACGCATCAAGGCGCTGCAGTGGCAGGCAAAAAGACGTTTGCACAAGCTGGATCTGTACAACGTTACCATGAAACACGGCGACGGCTGGCAGGGCTGGACATCCCAGGCACCGTTTGAGGGGATTATCGTCACCGCCGCAGCGGCGCGGGTGCCGCAAGCCTTGCTGGATCAACTGGTCGACGGCGGTATTTTGGTGATCCCCGTCGGCGAACAAAACCAGGAACTGATGACCTATACCCGAGACGGGGAAAGGTTTATCCAAAAGTCGGTTGAAGCGGTGCGGTTCGTACCGCTGGTGCCCGGCGATATCGAATAGGAAGAAGGCATTGAAGCTGTTTACCAAATTGTATGATATGGCCCTGGGTTGGGCGCGCC
>JBNKEN010000132.1:0-4768 GCA_050288805.1 Pseudoalteromonas sp. | reverse complement strand
CCGTGAACAAGGCGCTTTCCGTGTCCTTGTATGGCACATAAGTAACCTTGTCTCCACCCCCGCCCGGTGTGGTTACTTTCTTTTCCCGATCGGCATCTGAGATGTGATAGCCGACAACCGTGTCTATTTTATTTTTAGACTCGGTCAAAGAACTCATATCTGGGTTGATTTGGATTTGATGGGCACAGCCCGTCAACATAAGAGACGCGGCTAACGCGACTAAGGTAATGATCTGTTTCATCGAACTTTCCTGTTATTGTCATTAATTATTGAGGCAAGAAAGCTCTGTTTGATTTTTAGGCTTCCTTACCTAGGAGACATTTTCGCAATTCATTTATCGAAAATGTACCTTGATTTTATCCACAGAATCGTATTAACTACCTGACTATTCTGCTAAATTTCAGCCTACTCACATTTAGCCGCACAGACAATACGAATTTATGCGTATAGCTTATTCCGACCGCTAAAAAGTTCACCGCCACGTACCCCAAGCGAACACAGAAATCGTATTCCTTACGATCACCGCTTCATTCACATTATTTCTTTGCGAACAAACAAGTCACAACCCACTGATTTTATGTACATAATATATACAGAGTAATATATTCAACTGCAATCCCCGTCATAAAAACCAGCCTTTATTCCCAGTCTGATTAAGTGAAAAAAGTGGTTGGCAGAGCAATAGAGTCTGGCCTTCTGTGCCTTTTTGCCGACCGGCATTAAGGAGCCCGTATCGCTAAAATATCACTTCCTTAAAATTAGGGAGGTAAGTTCAGGCCAACTATAATAGTCGTTGAACTGAGTAATAATACGCAAGGGAGTTAAGGGTGACCCACAAGGCCATGCTGGTTTTTTGCATTCTGTTTTTAAATTCCGCGACCGCGCAGAACATAACGATTGGCTATGCCACCACTCCGCCTTATTTTATTCCCCCCAACGCACAGGGATTAGGGAATAAGATAGTCAGGCGTGTTTTTGAGGAGTTGCCCGATTATACGCTCTCTTTCGTGCATATGAGCATCAAGCGAGTTCATATCGAGTTGGAAGCCGGAAGAATAGACGGCGGCACCAACATATTTTTACCCACCAGCGCGTGCCTAGTGAATGACGTATTCAAGTGGCAAGACGGCATGATCACGATGAAATCAAGAAAGCTGCAGATCAACTCAGTGTCAGAGCTGGCAAATTATTCGGTTGTCTCTTTTCACGGAGCAAAAAATTTTATCGGTGGAGAGTTCAAATTCATGGCGGAAAACAATCCCGAATATATTGAGTTTGCCGACGAAAATCACCTGATCCAAATGTTAATGCTGGGTCGGGCCGATGTTTATGTGGGCGATCGCTTTGTTTTTTACCATCAGCTGTTGTCTCTCGGAGGGAATATAGACAATTACAAGTATACAAACATGTTTCAGGGCTACTCGGCCATGGGGGTCAACAACAAACGACTTTGTCATGAATTTCATGACGCGTTTCAAAGGCTCCGCTCAGCCGGCGTGATAGATAAAATTTACGACGAATATCAAGAGCAAACCTTAAGCGAATTGAAAGCGATAAGCGGTACGCGTTAACTGTGCCCCTAAAACGCAAGCGGCCGTCTCCGTTCTTCAGGGTCCATTTCATGGTTGAGTGGCGACCACAAGACTTACCATCACAAACAAAAAGCGAGCCCGAAGGCTCGCTTTTTTAACTTATGGCATCACACCCGTGATGCATACGGTCATCTGCCCTTGTTACGCTTTTTGTTTCTCAAACAAGGCTGCCCGCGCCTTATGCAGCTTTTTATAGCTGTCGATCAGGCGGTTGTGCCTGTCGAGGCCTTCGAGCTTCATGCTGGTCGGGGTCAGGCCGTAGAAGCGCACCGAACCTTCCACCGAGCCGATCACGTTATCCATGACGTCTTTGCCGAACATGCGGGTGAAGTTATGGATAAAGTCGTCGAGTTCCAGTTCCTCGTCCAACGTCACTTCCAGCACGGCGCTCACCGCCTGATAGAACAGGCCGCGCTCGACCGTGTTGTCGTTGTACTGCAGGAACTCGCCCACCAGCTCGATGGCTTCTTCCAGTTCGCCGAGCGCGAGATAAATCAGGATCTTGAGCTCAAGAATGGTGAGCTGGCCCCACACGGTATTTTCGTCGAACTCAACGCCGATAAGCGTAATGATGTCGATATAGTTGTCGAGCTGGCTTTCTTCCAGACGTTCAACCAGCGCAGCAAGCTTGTCGTCCGACAGCGCATGCAGGTTGAGAATGTCCTCGCGATACTGCAGCGCCTTGTTGGTGTTGTCCCAGATAAGGTCTTCCACCGGATACACCTCGGAGAAGTCCGGCACCAAGATGCGGCAGGCGCAGCCGATCTCGGTAAATTCCGCTACATAGGCTTCCTTACCCAGCTCTGCAAGTATGGCAAACAGCGCGTTGCATTCTTCTTCATTGCTGCCCGAGAAATCCCACTCGACAAACTCGTAGTCGTGTTTTGCGCTGAAAAAGCGCCAGGAGATCACCCCGGTTGAATCGATAAAGTGCTCGACGAAGTTTTCCGGCTCCGACACTGCCATGCTGTTGAAGGTGGGTTTCGGCACGTCGTTCAGCCCTTCGAAACTGCGGCCCTGCAACAGTTCTGTGAGGCTGCGTTCCAGCGCTACGGCAAAGCTCGGGTGGGCACCGAACGAAGCGAACACGCCGCCGGTGCGCGGGTTCATCAGGGTCACGCACATCACGGGGAACTGGCCGCCGAGGGAAGCGTCCTTCACCACTACCGGGAAACCCTGCTCTTCCAGGCCCTTGATCCCTTCAACGATATCCGGGTATTTGGCGAGCACTTCTTCGGGCACGTCCGGCAGCACGATTTCCTGCTCGATGATCTGGCGCTTTACGGCACGCTCGAAGATTTCAGACAGGCACTGCACCTTGGCCTCATAAAGGTTGTTACCGGCGCTCATGCCGTTGCTGAGGAACAGGTTTTCAATCAGGTTTTGCGGCAGATAAACGGTTTCACCGTCGCTATGACGGGTATAGGGGATAGCGCAAATACCGCGGTCGATGCGGCCCGAGTTGGTGTCTATCAGGTGTGAGCCGCGCAGCTCGCCGTCCGGATTGTAGATCTCAAGACAGTAGTCGTCGAGAATGCCCTTCGGCAGCGCATCGTCTTCTGCGAGCGCAAACCATTTTTCATTGGGATAATGAACGAATTCGCTGTGTGCGATGTCCTCGCCGAGGAACTGGTCGTTGTAGAAGAAGTTGCAGCTCAGGCGTTCGATAAACTCGCCGAGCGCCGAACACAGCGCACTTTCCTTGCTCGCACCCTTGCCGTTGGTGAAACACATCGGCGAGGCGGCATCGCGAATATGCAGCGACCAGACATGCGGCACGATATTGCGCCACGAGGCCACTTCAATTTTCATGCCTAGTTCCGCCAGCATGGCGGTCATGTTCTTGATGGTGTCTTCGAGCGGCAGGTCTTTACCGAGAATATAGGTGCTCTCGCCCGGCTTGGTATCCACCATCAGCATCGCCTGGGCGTCTTCATCGATGTTCGCAACCGTCTCAATCTGGAATTCAGGCCCGGTTTGCACCACGCGCTTTACCGTACAGCGGTCGATAGAGCGGATGATGCCCTGCTTGTCCTTATCGGAAATACTCTCCGGCAGCTCGACCTGGATTTTGAAGATCTGGTTGTATCTGTCTTCCGGGTCGATGATGTTGTTTTGCGAAATGCGGATACCGTCGGTCGAAATATCGCGGGCGTTACAATACACCTTGACGAAATAGGCGGCGCAGAGGGCCGACGACGCCAAAAAATAATCGAACGGGCCGGGCGCAGAGCCGTCACCCTTGTAGCGGATCGGCTGATCGGCAATGACGGTAAAGTCGTCAAACTTGGCTTCAAGGCGCAGGTTATCGAGAAAATTAACTTTAATTTCCATGGGTTAGGTATCCAAGAAATTGAGAGAACGGATCCCGGTCGGGTGGCAAAACGCGGCGCCGAACAGCTATCCGTTATCGAAATGAAACTAATGGCGGCAATTATCGTATTTTTGGCGGCCGCAGTCTTGGTTTATTTTGTTTCGACCGATAACTAATAAATCTATCGCACCGGATGCTGCGGGGCCAGCATGCGCTTTGACCATGTTTAATTCAGAGACGTACGCGCCCGTTTCGGCCCGCATCCAGGAACTGCAAAGTCTCAGAAATGGGTTAAACAAATATGCGCATCCCAGCTAAACCCGGGTGAGTATTCTGCGCCGTACCGACTGAAAACTCTGCTTTTTTTACACCCGATTAAGGAAAATGAGACTGCCGTGCGCACCTATAACGAATACAGCAAAGTTATAAAAAAGTTAAATCAAATCAAAAAGGTAGATGTATTAAAAAGGCATAGTATAATGGCCCCCACAAAGCAAAAACCGGCGGAATGACGAGCCCTGTCGACGCAAGCGGATGACTTTGCCGAAGCTCAAGGATGCACCATTCAATCTGAATTATGTTTATTGGGGGTGTTCGTACTATGAACCAGTCCAACGTTATTGTTAATCATATTGCCAATTTCACATCGCAAAGAGACAAAGAGCTCCTGGCATTAAGCTTACTGAAAAGTATTAAAAGCATGATGCAGACCAACCGCTGTTCAATTGTCACTTTGGACAATAGCGGGAGTTTGCTGTCAAAGATCACCTATGATGACGGTGTCTGCGTGGTCGAAGAAAGCAAGCAGGCGCTTAATAAAGCGCTCTTTACCTTGCTGCAACAACTGAGCGCCTCGGAAGTC
>JBNKEN010000131.1:0-12383 GCA_050288805.1 Pseudoalteromonas sp. | reverse complement strand
ATTAAACCAAAAGCACATTTGTTTCCGGTAATATATGCTTTACCTATGTTAGGATTATTTTATTTACTCATAAAGGACTGTGAGAGTCGTCTAAAATAATTTCTAAGAAACATGACTAATTTGGTTGGGGAGTAATCTATGGATATTGCTGAACTGCTGGCCTTTAGCGTAAAACACAATGCATCTGACCTGCATCTTTCCGCCGGTCTACCTCCAATGATTCGTGTGGATGGCGATATTCGGCGCATCAATGTCCCAGAGTTGGAACACAAGGTAGTCCATGCCCTGGTCTACGACATTATGAACGACAAGCAGAGGAAGGATTACGAAGAGTTCTTCGAGACCGATTTTTCCTTTGAGATACCTGGCCTGGCCCGTTTTCGTGTTAATGCCTTCAACTCCAACCGCGGACCGGCCGCGGTGTTTCGTACCATTCCGAGTGAGGTATTGACCCTGGATGACCTGGGCGCGCCGGAGATTTTTAAAACCATTTCGGATAACCCGCGCGGCCTGGTGCTGGTGACGGGGCCGACCGGTTCCGGTAAATCGACCACCCTGGCGGCGATGATCGACTACATCAACAGCCATAAGCACGACCACATACTGACCATCGAAGACCCCATCGAATTCGTGCACCAGAATAAGCTGAGCCTTATTAACCAGCGGGAAGTGCATCGCGATACCCACTCGTTCAACGCAGCGCTGCGCAGTGCATTGCGTGAAGACCCGGACGTGATCCTGGTGGGCGAATTGCGTGACCTGGAAACCATTCGCCTGGCGATGACAGCGGCGGAAACCGGGCACCTGGTGTTCGGCACCCTGCACACCACCTCGGCGCCGAAAACCATCGACCGTATTATCGACGTCTTCCCCGGCGAAGAGAAATCCATGGTGCGTTCGATGTTGTCCGAGTCCCTGCGTGCGGTTATTTCCCAGACCCTGCTGAAGAAAATTTCCGGTGGCCGGATAGCGGCGCACGAAATCATGATAGGGGTGCCGGCGATACGTAACCTGATCCGTGAAGACAAGGTGGCGCAGATGTATTCGGCGATTCAGACCGGTGCCGCCCACGGCATGCAGACCATGGACCAATGTCTCCACAATCTGCTTAACCGTGGTTTGATCACTCAGGCCGAAGCCATGTCGAAGGCACAGGACAAGAGCCAGTTCGGCCACATGTAAAGGGAGTTATGCATGCTACAGTCGTTAAATCATTATCTTGATCAAATGGTTGCCGAAGAGGCATCGGATTTGTTCGTCTCTGCCCACCTGCCGGTCAGCGCTAAAATAAACGGTGAACTGACACCGCTGGATGACTACACCCTGTCGGAAGACGAAGCACTGGAACTGGTGGAATCGGCGATGACCGAAAAACAGATGACGGAGTTTCACACCACCAAGGAATGCAACTTCGCCATCGCCACCGACGAGGGGCGTTTCCGTGTTTCCGCGTTTTGGCAGCGGGATCAGGCGGGCATGGTTATCCGCCGAATCGTCACCGAAATTCCGGAGGTCGACAGCCTCGGCCTGCCGTCGATCCTGACCGACGTGATCATGAAAAAACGCGGTCTGGTGTTGTTTGTGGGTGGTACGGGTACCGGTAAATCGACCTCACTGGCGGCCCTTATCGGTTATCGCAACCGCCACCAGAAGGGCCATATACTGACGATTGAAGACCCAATCGAATTCGTGCATGAACACAAGAAGAGCATCATCACCCAGCGTGAGGTGGGGCTCGATACGGAAAGCTTCGAGGCGGCGCTGAAAAGCTCCCTGCGTCAGGCGCCGGACGTGATCCTGATCGGTGAGGTGCGCTCCCAGGAAACCATGGAATATGCGCTCAGCTTCGCCGAAACCGGTCACCTTTGTGTGGCGACCCTGCACGCCAACAACGCCAACCAGGCCATCGACCGTATCATGCACCTGGTGCCCAAGGAAAAACACGATAAGCTCAAGTACGATCTGGCGCTGAACCTGCGCGCTATCGTCGCGCAGCAACTGATCCCCACCAAAGACGGCCAGGGCCGGGTGGCCTGTATCGAAGTGCTGCTGAATTCTCCCATGGTGGCAGAACTCATCAAGAAAGGGGAAATCGGCTCAATTAAGGAAATCATGGGTAAATCCCGTGAAATGGGCATGCAAACCTTCGATCAGGCGCTGTTTGATCTCTATAACCAGAACAAGATCAGCTACGCCGATGCACTGCATTACGCCGATTCGCCGAACGATCTGCGCCTGATGATCAAGTTGCGCAGCAACGATCAGCAGGGCACAGGTTTCCTGTCCGGCGTCAGCGTCGACGGGCTGGATAAAAAGGAATAACGCACAGCAAAACGAAAAAGGGCCGAGGGCCCTTTTTTATTGCGTTTGCGAAAGGCGGCTTGTTGTTCTGCCGCGAAGGGTTATTGCCACATATTTTCGAAATAGCTTTCCAAAATCAGCTTGGCCGACATGCTGTCGACCTTGCCCTTTTGCAGGTTGCGGTAGCCGCCCTGTTCAAACAACCGGGCGCGGGCGTCGGTGGTGGTCAGTCGCTCGTCCTGAGTCTCCACCGGCAAACGCGTCAGGTTGTGCAGCCGGTTGGCGAACTTTTTCGCCGCAAACGTCACCTGTTGATTGGTGCCGTCCATATTCAGCGGCAGGCCGACGACCAGCAGATCCGGTTGCCATTGCGCCACCAGGTCGCTTACCTGTTGCCAGTCGGGAATGCCGTCTCGGGCCTTAAGTGCGGCAAGGCCGTTGGCGGTGCCTGTGATTTCCTGGCCGACGGCGACACCGATGCTTTTGGTGCCGAAATCAAAGCCGAGCACGGTGCGCTCGCCCATGGGTTTTAAACTGCGTGTTGTCATGTTTCTCAGGCGTGTCCGCTTTCCGTACTGAGCTGGCTGGCGTCGATGCCGAGCATGGACACTGCTTTTTCCCAGCGTTGATGAGAGGGGGTGTTGAAAATAATCGCCGGGTCGGCCTCGATCACCAGCCAGGAATTGTCGAGCAGCTCCTGTTCCAGCTGTCCCTTGTCCCAGCCCGCGTAGCCGAGGGTGATAATAAACTGCTCCGGCGCGGCGTTCGTGGTGAGGCTCGACAAGATATCCTTCGAGGTGGTGATCATGATGTCGCTGCTGAGCTTCTGGCTTGATGCATAGCCGGGCTTCGGCGAATGCAGCACGAAACCGCGGTCGGTTTTCACCGGCCCGCCGGCGTAAACGGTGGCGCGGGCCGCGTCCGTCGCCTTGTTATTGACTATGTCTATCTTGTCGAGCAGTTCGCCGACCGTGATATTGATGGGCTGGTTGATCACCAAGCCCATGGCGCCGTCTTCGTTATGCTCGCAGATGTAGGCCACCGAATGCTTGAAGAAGGGATCCTGCATTGAAGGCATGGCAATTAGAAAATGATTCTCAAGCGATTGCATAAAGGCTCTCCGCTATTTACTTCAAGTATGGCTCAGTTTTTCTTCAATCGCATCGAACAGGCGACCGGTGATGGAAATATCGAATGCCGCCTCGATTTCCTTGACGCAGGTTGGCGCCGTAACGTTAATTTCGGTCAGCTTGTCGCCAATGATATCAAGACCGACAAAGATCAGGCCTTTTTCCCTGAGCGTCGGGGCAACGGCCTCGGCGATACGGCGATCGCTGTCGGAAATCGGCCTGGCTTCGCCGCGTCCCCCGGCGGCCAGGTTGCCGCGGGTTTCACCGCCCTGGGGAATACGCGCCAGGCAATAGGGGATCACTTCTCCGTCGACCACCAGAACGCGTTTGTCGCCTTCTTTGATGGCCGGAATGTAATTCTGTGCCATGGCGTAATAGCTGCCGTGGTTGGTCAGGGTTTCGCAGATCACGCCGATGTTAGGATCGTCTTCACGGACCCGGAAAATAGACGCGCCGCCCATGCCGTCAAGGGGTTTCAGGATGATGTCCTTGTGCTCGGCCAGAAACGCCCTGATCTGCGCCTGGCTGCGGGTAACCAGGGTATCCGGGGTATGTTCACTGAACCAGGCGGTGAACAGCTTTTCATTGGCATCGCGCAGGCTCTGGGGCTTATTGATCACCAGGGTGCCCTCGAGCTCAGCGCGCTCCAGCAAATAGGTGGCGTATATGTATTCGGTGTCGAACGGCGGATCCTTACGCATCAGGATCACGTCGAGATCGCCGAGCGCGATGGTTTCCTTGGCGGCCAGTTCATACCAATGGTTGTCATCTTGAAACACCTTGGCGCGGGCGGCGGTAGCAAAGCTTCGGCCCTGGCGCATAAACAGGTCGCCCATTTCCATGTAATAGAGTTCGTAACCGCGGTTCTGCGCTTCCATCATCATCGCAAAGCCGGTGTCCTTTTTGATATTGAATCCTGAAATGGGATCGGAAATGATGCCTAGTTTAATTGCCATGTTAATTGCCTGTTTTGTCGTTTAACTGGGATATATGGGCCTGAGTCGTGAATTTCAATTGGCCAGGTCGCCGAATTCAAGCTGCAAGGCGCTGAGCACCGTGAGCGCGGCGGTTTCTGTGCGCAGCACGCGCGGACCGAGGCGCACGTCGATAAAGCCGTTGTCATAGGTTTGCGCCATCTCTTCGTCGCTGAATCCCCCTTCCGGGCCGACGATAAAGCGCACCCCGGCGGGACCCGGTTGTATGGTTTTGATGCTGTGCTCGGCTCTCGGATGCAGGGTGAGTTTCAGCTCTTCACTGGGCTGTGCCAGCCAATCGGCTAATTTGACCGGCGGGTGTATGGTGGTGATCCGGTTGCGTCCGGATTGTTCCGCCGCGGCAATGGCTATTTTTTGCCACTGCTGGTGCTTTTTCTCCAGCCTGTCACCGCTTAGCTTGACGCCGCAGCGTTCGGTAAACAGGGGGGTGATTTCGCTGATCCCCAGTTCGACGGATTTCTGGATCGTGAAATCCATTTTATCGCCGCGTGAAATGCCCTGACCCAGGTGGATTTTCAACGGCGATTCGACGTCTTTGTCGTCAAAGGCCAGGGCCCGGACGATGACGCCCTTTTTGCCTGCCTCTACGATTTCACTCAGGTATTCGCCGCCGAACCCGTTAAACAGGCTTAGCCTGTCGCCGGCTTGCATCCGCAGTACCCGTCCGACATGGCCTGCCGCGTCGGGAGCGAGTTCAAAATCGCGGTTCAGGTGAATTTCTTCGGGGTGGTAGATGTGGGGAATACGCATGGCAGACCTTGCTTGCTGGTTTTAACTTTGCCTAATGGTATGAAAGCCCGCAGCCCGGTGCAATTTATTTATCGTTTTCAAAAAGCGCAAAATCATCCTCGCCGAGCCTAGGTGGCCTATTGCACGACAGGTGATTGCTGGTGTGGGGGTTCATCAGGGGAGAGAAGGCGTAGCTTAGTTCGTCGGGGAAATAACTCAGCCGGTTGGGGTGTAACGAATCGTAGATCCATTGCTGGTGTTTCCCGACCGCTCGGTAGTGAGGGGAAAACAGCAACACCCCGGCTATGTCATGGTGTTCATAAAGGTAACCGGCCAGTTCGGTGACGCTGATCTCATTGCTGAAATCGCAGTAACAGTAATCGCCGATCAGGCTGTCGAGCATCAACCGGGTCAGCTCCCGCATGTTGGTGCCGGCAATAACGCGAGGGGGGCTTTTGTGTCCCTCGAGCAACAGGCGACTGGTACGGGTGTCGTGATCTATAAGCAAATACTTGCTGATGTCATATTCCATAAGCCTGCAACAAGGTTGAGTCCCTCCTTAGTGAGCGAGAAACTTGATCAGTAAATAACCGACGGCGCCGTAGAGAGTAAACTCGATACAGGCCACACCTATGTTATCCTGGTGGTCGATTTCTGTTTCCGTATTCACCTGGTAAAGGACTATCCACGTCAACGAACGTGAAATCAGGCTTATCAGCAGCCACATCAGGCCGCAATGCAGCGCCAGGGTAAACAGGTTTTCCACCAACTTGCCGCTGTGATAATGCGCGCTGGCCAGCCCTGCATAGAGGGCGAGACCGAGCCCGATGGTTTTGCCCGCATACCGGATCCCTATGCTGGTGTTTTCCAGGTTGAAGTAGCCCTGCAGCGACGCGCCTTGGTTGGCGCTGGCAAAACGCCATTCACGCAGTTTACTGTCTAGATAGAAAACACACTGCAACATCAAAAAGCTGATACTGGCAACCAGGATGCTGTAAAAGCCTTGGCTGTGGGACCAGTTGAACAGGCCCAGGATCAGGGTGCAGTTTGCTATCAGCATGCCCGAATCCACCACTGCGGCACAGATATTCTGCTTCAGTATAGCCTTCTCTTCGTTAAATTGACTAAGAATCCACTTTCTATGCAAGGTTTGTCCGGTTGCAACGAAAAACAGCATCAAAAACAGCAGCAGGGCTACTTTCCAGGGTTTATCGTGCATCAGGATAAGGCTAATATCGTCGAACAGGTAGCCGACGACTAAGATCACCGAAAAGATATTACTCGCATAGCTGATACCGAGGGCGAAATTGTCGCGCCGGGCCAGCTCTTCGGCCAGTGTCTGGCGGGCCTTGAACTGGGTCAGCAGGCGCAAGGCAAACAGCGCCAGGCAAATCACCGCAAAACACAGGGTGATGGCGAGCAAAGAGGTGTCGGAGAGTGAAAAGTACGTCATAATACCAAGCATTATCAGTGTTTTGTTCCATTCTAGTATGGTTAACCCAGAGTGAAAAGAGAGCATAGAATGAATCAGCTCGATCCCCTTTCTCCCCCGTTGCAGGAACTCGGCGAACGCCGCTGGCAGGAACTGTATCCCGACCGGGCGCCTCGTCCCGAGCTTGTGCAGCTGATGGCGCTCAGCGATTTTGCCTGGCATGCGCTTCAGGCCGACCCGTCACTGGGTGATTGGCTGAACGACGCTGAACTGGCGAGTCGGGATACTCCCGCTCCGTTTGAGCCGGATGAGATGGACTCGCTTTCCGATGCCGACTGCTTCAGGCGGTTACGTCATTATCGCAGGCGTTATTGGGTCAAGGTGGCCTGGCTCGATCTGGTGGCGGGGAATCCGATAGCCGACAGCATCGAATATGTCTCGCGTTTGTCGGAGGCCTTGATCGATGCCGCAAACCGCTGGGCGTTTTGTCAGGTTGCCAAGCTGAGCGGTGAGCCGCGCGATAAAAACGGCGAGCCTTTGCCAATGTTGGTATTGGGCATGGGCAAGCTCGGCGGCGGCGAGTTGAATTATTCTTCCGACATCGATCTCATTTTTATCTATCCAGAAAATGTGAAAACCCAGGGAGCCCGGCGCGAGGTCGAAGCCCAGGTGTTTTATACCAAGGTGGCGCAGAAGCTGATCGCGGCCCTTGATCAGAATACCGCCGACGGCCAGGTGTTTCGCGTCGACATGCGGTTGCGTCCGTTCGGCGACAGCGGCCCCCTGGTTATGAGCTTTAACGCCATCGAGGATTACTACCAGGAGCAAGGACGGGAATGGGAGCGCTATGCAATGCTGAAGGCGCGTTTCATCGGCTCGCCGAACCGCCACTGGGATGCCTTTTATGCGTTGCTCCGGCCCTTTGTTTATCGCCGTTACATCGATTTTTCGGTAATTGATTCATTGCGCAAGATGAAAACCCTGATCGCCCAGGAAGTGCGTCGTAAGGGACTGACCAACAATATCAAGCTCGGGGCCGGCGGGATCCGTGAAGTGGAATTCGTGGTGCAGGCGCTGCAGATGATCCGCGGCGGGCGTGATGCGACACTTAGAACCCAATCCCTGCTTGCGGCGTTGGCAGCGCTTCGTGACAGCGGTGTGATAGGACCTGGCGAGTCCGAGTTGTTGGCTCATCACTACCTGGTGCTTAGGCGTATTGAACAATACCTGCAGGAGTTCGGCGACAAACAAACGCAAACCCTGCCCGACGATGAGTTAAACCGGCAACGCTTAATACACCTGATGCAATGTAAAGACTACGACGATTGCATCGCCGCTATTGAAGCCATCATGGCCGCCGTACACACCGAGTTCGAGCAGGTTATCGGGTTTGAGCAGGGTAAGGGCGAGTCCGTAGAGACGCCCTATATTGCCGCGTGGGAGCGGGGGGATCTGGAACCCTTAAGCGATCTGTTGCCCGCGCCCCTGCGCGAAGCCTGGCAGACGGAACTTGATGCTTTTAAGTTGCGCTTGGGTAAGCAAAAAATCGGCACCCGGGGACGGGATACCCTGGATAAACTGATGCCTGAGCTGCTCAGTCAGTTAAAACAGGCCGAGGCGCGCGCCGAGGTGTTTGCCATGGTCTGCGGCGTACTCGACAAGATCATGTCGCGCACCGCCTATCTGGAGCTGTTGCTGGAAAACCCCGGCGCTCTGAACCAGCTGATCAAACTGTGTAGTCACAGCCGCTGGATCGGTGAACATATCGCGCACTATCCGATTTTGCTCGACGAACTGATCGATCCGGCGGTGCTCTACAAACCCGTGCCGCTCAGTGCCTATCGTGATGAGATACGGCAATATTTCCTGCGCATCGACAGTGAAGATCTTGAACTGCAGATGGAAGCCCTGCGCCAGTTCAAGCAAACCCACCAACTGCGCATTGCTGCCGCCGACGCGACCGGCGTACTCGACCTGATGAAGGTCAGCGATCACCTTACCGCGTTGGCCGAAGCCATCGTCGAGCAGGCGGTTAACCTGGCCTGGCAGCAAACCGGTGCCCGTTACGGTTTTCCCGTTAACACCAGCGCCGAAGACAAGGGGTTCGGCGTCATCGCTTACGGAAAAACCGGAGGGCTGGAACTAGGTTACGATTCCGATCTCGATCTGGTGTTCGTCCATAACGCCGACGAACAGGCGAATACCGACGGGGATAAGCCGGTCAGCGCCCGGCAGTTTTATCTCAAGTTGGCACAGCGTCTGATGCACCTGTTTAACACCCGCACCAGTTCGGGCATTTTGTATGAACTCGACACCCGTTTGCGGCCGGAAGGGGCGTCCGGCTTACTGGCCATCAACATAGAAAGTTATTACCACTACCAGCAAACCCAGGCCTGGACCTGGGAGCATCAGGCGCTGGTGCGTGCCAGAATGATTTTGGGGCAACCCGAGCTGGTGGCACGCTTTGACGAAATCAGGCGAGAGATCCTCTGCCGCGTAAGAGACCGGAAAACGCTGGCGGAGGAAGTGGCGGCGATGCGTGAAAAAATGCGCAGCCATCTGGCCCGTGGCAGCGAAACCCGTTTTGATTTGAAGCAGGATACCGGGGGGATGGCCGACATCGAGTTTATTACCCAGTACCTTGCCCTGGCCTATGCGTCGGAGGATGAGTCGCTGATTTACTATTCCGACAACATTCGCCTGTTAACGGATGCGGCGCGACTCGGTTGGATCAGCGACGAGGAACGGACGCAGCTTATCGACGCCTATCGCTGTTACCGTGATCTGTACCATATTCGCAGTTTGCGACAACAGGAAAAGTTAATAGGTCGTGAGAACGTCGACACTCATATAGGCAATGTCAGCCGTATCTGGCATCGGCTGTTGGGAAATGCCGCTTAGCTTGACAGCTTGCGGCAGTGTTCCTTCACGTAGGCCGAGGGATTTTCAGTAATGATGGCCGAACGCTCATTGTGACAGAAGAAGGTTTGCACCTCATATTCGAAGTCACTGTCGATGGCCTTGCCGACCTGATACAGGGTGGAGATAAACGAAGCCTCGACGCGGAACTGGTGTTTGATCACGTAATCCTTGTCGAGGTACCAGTAAAACGCGATGTCCTCTTCCAGGGCGTAGTCGCTCATCACTTTTTTCAGCGTCGAACCGGCGCTGAAGCGGCGGCTCTTTGTCGAGCCTATCCAACGCGGGCTGGAGGGTTGAACCACCCTGGCTCTCTGTTCGAGCACGGATTCAAGCTCGGTGCTCGGTACCTTGAGGTCGATAACGTATTTTTCCCGCTCCTCGGATTTGTCGTTGATTTTATTTTTGATGCCGGCGTAGAACTGGGACAGGCCGCGTGCCGCTGCATTTTCCTGCTGGCTGATCTTCACCAACGGACCCTTGCCGAACAGAAAATAGGCGGCCGCCAGGATCAGAATAAAGGCCAGCGATAAATGCTTAATCCAGAACCACATAGATTATTTCCAAGACACGATTAGGCTAACTAAAGCATATTTTTTGCTCGCTGTCATCAGCGATACAGCGAGGGCGCATCGGGATCCGGGCGGGTTTTAAAGCGGCGGTGCAGCCACATGTACTGTTCCGGTGCGCGCATCACGGCCTGCTCGATACGCTGGTTGACTCGGGTGACATCGGCCAGAGCGTCGCCGCTCGGGAAGTTGTCGAGCACCGGCTGAACTTCCAGGTGATATTTGCCCTGTTCGCAGCGTCGGCTGATAAGGCTTAAGGTCTCACAGTGCTTGCTGGCGGCAAACAACAGGGTGCCGGTTGTTGTGGCGGCATCCTTGACGGCAAAAAACGGGGCAAATTCGCACTTGTTGCGACCGTAGTCCTGATCCGGCAGGTAATAGCAGAGTTTTTTGTCTTTTAAGGCCTTCAGCAGGCCTTTGACATCCCGCTTACCGATCAGGTATTCGTTTGAACGCAGGCGCCCGCGGGTCATAAAGAATTCCATCAGCGGGTTGTTGTGGGGGCGGTAAAACCCGACGCCCTGACGGTCGAGCCCCATGATGCGGCTGGCCATTTCCAGATGAAGTATGTGCGGTACCAGAAGCAGGGCACCTTTACCTTGCGCATGGATGGCGTCGATATGTTCCAGGCCGGTCAGGGAACCGAATACCCGCTTCACGCGCCAATCGGGCCACCACCAGGCCATACCGGTTTCCAGCATGGCGATGCCCGTGTTTTCCATGTTTTTCCGCACCAGCGCTTGCTGCTCTTCGGGCGGCATGTCCGGGAAGCACAGGGCAATATTCACTTCGGCAATATGGCGACGACGTTTCATATAGCGATAAACCAGCTTGCCGATGCCTTTGCCCATTCCCAGCTGCAGGCGATACGGAAGCCAGGAAACCAAGTACAAAAAGGCGACGCCGATCCAGGTCGGCCAATAGCGGGGTGTCAAAAATGCAAGCTTAAAGGGAGAGCGGTCTACCACAGTTCACCATCCATAAAACAAACCAAGGCGCGTATAGTAGCTTATCGACGCAGAAATACAAAAGCCTGCATTTTGCAGGCTTTTGTCGGGAGGGTAACCAGAGATTATTGCGCCGGGCGCAGGCCCTGGTTGATCGCCTCGATATCGGCGCGGGTCAGGGTGCCTTCCGCCTGTTTCAGCGACAGGGTCGATACCACGTAGCGGTAACGGACATTCGCCAGATTACGCTTGGCGTTGTAAAGGTTCTGGGTGCTGACCAGTACATCCACGATAGTACGGGTGCCGACCTCAAAGCCCGCTTCGGTGGCCTTCAGGGCGCTTTCTGCAGACACCACGGCCTGTTCCAGCGCCTTGTAGGTCGCCACATCCGAGACAACCTGGTTGTAGGACGTGATCACCGAACGCGTCACGCCACGCAGGCTGGCTTCCAGATCTTCACTGGCGGCAACATAGTAAGCGCGCGCCTGGTTGGTCGCTGCCTGGGTCGCACCGCCGGTATAGATAGGCACAGCCAGGTCGACGCCTATGCTGGTGCTGTCGCCGCGAGGCTGCGCGTCCATATTGAAGTTATTAACCGTGCTGTTGGTCAGTTTGTCGCCGTAACTGGCGCTCAGGGTCAGCTTGGGATAATGGCCGCTTTGTGCCAGGTCGATCTGCTGTTTGGCAATATCGACCGTAATCTTTGAAACCTGCAGGCTCAGGTTGCGATCTTTGGCTGAATTGATGAAATCATCGGCCTTTTTGCTTGGTCTAACCGTGCTGAAGGTGTCGGTGTTCAGAACATCCAGTTTTTCGTGATACTTGCCGGTGATTTCGCGCAGTTTTTCCCGTGCCGTTTCAACGTCGTTTTGGGCGGTAATTTCACGGGCGACCGAGTTGTCGTATTGCGCCTGAGCTTCGTGTACGTCGGTGATGGCGGTCAGGCCCACGGCGAAGCGTTGTTTGGTTTGTTCCAGCTGACGTTCGATGGCGCGTTTTTCCGCACGGACGAATTCCAGCGTGTCGATGGCGCTCAGTACATCAAAATAGCCTTGGGCAACGCGGACGATCAGCGATTGTTGCGCCACATCGTATTGTCCCTTCGCCTGCATAGCTTGCTTCTCTGCGATATCCAGAGAATTCCAGGCGCCCAGATCGAACAGGGTTTGCGACAGGCTCAGGCCACGGCTGAAAGTGTCGGAATCGGCATCCTGTTTGAGGAATGCGCCGGCATCCGAACTGTAAGGGTACGATGTTGAATCCGTTTTGCTGTAACCCATGGAGAAACCGATTTGCGGCAGCAGGGCGCTCAGGGCGCGATCTGTGGCATAACCTTGTGCGTCGGCGTTGGCTTTGGCCTT
>JBNKEN010000130.1:0-2500 GCA_050288805.1 Pseudoalteromonas sp. | reverse complement strand
CAGATGAGCGGCCGAGCAGGTTGGGGTAAATGCGCCCGGTACCGCAAACAGCAAAAAGGCCGACAAGTTGGCCTTTTTTATTTTTCGCTTCAGCGTTTACAGATGCTTCAGCACATGCTCGGCGCTGGAAACCTCGAATTGCTTTTCGGCTTCAACGAACAGCTCGCTCACCACACCGTCGTCCACTATCATGGCGTAACGGCAGGAACGCACGCCGCCGAACGCGCCTGTGTCCTTATCCAGGCCCAGGGCCTTGGTAAAGCTTGCGTCGCCGTCCGCCAACATGATGATTTCTTCGGCATTGTGGGCCTCGCCCCAGGCCTTCATCACAAAGGCATCATTAACCGACAGGCAGATAATGCTGTCCACGCCCTTGGCCTTGATCTTATCGGCCAGCGCCACAAACCCCGGCAGATGAGCGGCCGAGCAGGTTGGGGTAAATGCGCCCGGCACCGCAAACAGCACCACTTTTTTACCGCCGAACAGGCTCAGGGTCGTCGGGTTTTGCATGCCGTCCGCCGTCAGCAGCGAAAGAGTGGCCTCGGGCAGCGCTTGTCCTTTACTTATCATCTTGTATTCTCCGTGTGTTGAGTCTGCCATCACTATAGCAGCGCGGCGCCTATAACCCTAAGCTCAAACGCACTTTTTCCATTTGCAGCTGCAGGCTGGCGTGAATTTCCTCGACCAGGCGGTTAGCATCACCGACATGCTCCTTCATGCTGCCCATGGCGTGGCTGAAGTTCTCCAGCAGGCCGTTTTGCTGGTGCGCCAGGTTCATCGCCTCGGCCGCGACCTGGCTGGCGTTTTGCGCATTGTCGGCCACACCTTCCGAGTTGCGTTTCATTTCATGGGCGTTGTCGGTCTGGGTTTGGGCATCGCCCGCCAGCGCCGAGATCTGGGTCGATACCAGCTCGGAATGCTGACTCAACAGGCCGAGCCGTTCGTTGATGTCGCCGAGGGATTCCTGGGTCTGCAGCGCCAGCTTGCGCACCTCATCGGCCACCACCGCGAAACCGCGGCCGTGTTCGCCGGCACGGGCAGATTCGATGGCGGCATTGAGGGCCAGCAGGTTGGTCTGCTCGGCGATGGTGCGGATCACCTCGATCACCTTGCTGACATCGGCCACCCCGGCCAGCAGCTGATTCAGGCTGCTAAGCCCCTGCTCGACCCGCTGCTGGGTGTTGGAGCTGGCGCTCAGCATTTCGTCGGCATAGCCCAGGCTTTCGGTCATGGCGTCAAAGGTGCCCTTGGCATTTTCTGCGACCCGGCCGTTGATCTGGTTAACGTCGTCGCCGATCTGCTTGATGTCGAGCAGCAGCGACTGATTTTGCTCTACCTGATCCGTGGTATGGGCCACCTGATGACCTATGGTTTGCAGGTGCTCGCTCATTTCCTGCATAAATTCGTTGATCACCCGCAGCATCTCGGCGCGTTCTTCCGCCTCCAACTTCTGTCTGTCGATCAACAGGTTGAAATAGCTGGCGATCTCGCCCACTTCGGTTTTGCTGTTCTTGCTTGCGATATGCTTCATTTCATGGCTTTCGATCAGCTGCTTAAAGCCGTCGCGCAACTGGCGAAGCGGCGTCAATACCTGGGTTCTCTGCGCCCAGTACATAAAGCCCGCCAACACGAAGAGTCCGCCGATGGCGATACCGAATACGTAGAGTACGTTTAGCTTAACCTGTTTCTGTTGCTCTGCGAGCATGGCTTCTGCATCGATCACCACGGACGACAAACCGGCAATTTCCTCGCGCAGCTGCAGCATGCCCTGTTGTCTTTGTTGTCCCTGCTGCGTTGTATTGGCCAGATCGCGCGGGTAGCGCTTCGGCCAACTGACGAGTTCCGCCTTGATCTCGTCGCCGAGATCTTCCGGTTCTTCGTCGGCAAACAGCGAATCTTCCTCGGATTCTTTCATCACCCCGAGCGGTTTCAACGCCTCAATTTCCGCCGCCAGCGCATTCAGGCGTTCTACCTTCTGCATCACGCTTTGCTCGGCATCCTGACTGAAGGCTCTTTCGAGCGCCTGGGTTGCCTGCGCCAGATCCAACACGCCCTGGTTGTAGTCCGTCGCCAGCGCGATATAGCGGCGGGCATCGGCAGCCCGGTTAGGCGCGGCCAGTTGGGCGTAGTGGATCAGCGAGGAAACCGAGCCCGCCATTTGCCGCAGCGAGTTATCAAGCAGCGCGCTTTCGTTCCCCGACAGCTTGCCGAGCGCCCGGTAATCGCCGCCTATACCCTCGTTCAGGGTATCGAGGCGCCGATTCAGGTCGTCACGCAGGGATTCAGGTAAGGTGGTAAGATGATTTTTCTTGATCTCGTCAATAAGGTTCGCAGAGAGATTCAGATGCTGGCTGTCTCCTTGGGAAAGATAGTCTTCGATATGCCCGGAGAGCTGAACCACTATCTTGTTTTTCAGCAAGGCGTATTCATCATCCTGCCGCTGCAGATCCAACAGTACCTGACTGGCCCAGATAAGCGCCGCCGCCAACAAAATACTGGC
>JBNKEN010000129.1:0-4495 GCA_050288805.1 Pseudoalteromonas sp. | reverse complement strand
GGATGTACGAATCTTCGGATATCGTCGCCTATCTGGATAAAATTGCCGCTTAACCTTAAGATTCCAAGATTTCCCCTGGGTGCTGAAATTTCTCGCACTCAGGTGCCCTGTCGCGGCGTTTTCCTCTACGAAATTACCCGCCATTGTGCTAGCATTTGCAGCAAATTTTTAGTTGCTAATTGAAAGAGACGCTAGCATGACCCAGAGCACGACTGTTCGTACCCGTGTTGCCCCGTCACCGACCGGTGATCCGCACCTAGGCACTGCCTATATCGCCCTATTTAACTATTGTTTTGCCAAGCAGCAAGGCGGTGAGTTTGTTTTACGTATCGAAGATACGGATCAGGTGCGCAGTACGCCGGAGTCGGAACAAGCCATTATGGACAGCCTGCAGTGGTTAGGTCTGCAGTGGGATCATGGTCCGGATGTGGGCGGCGAGTTCGGCCCCTATCGTCAGTCTGAGCGCTCTGATCTATATAAAAAATATGCGCACCAGTTGGTTGAAGAGGGCAAGGCGTTTTACTGTTTCGCCACCGCCGAAGAGCTGGACGAAATGCGTGAGCAGCAAATGGCCGAAGGCCTGCGTCCGAAATACGACGGTCGCGGTCTGCTGCTCAGCGAAGACGAAGTCAACGCCAACCTGGCGGCGGGCAAGCCGTATGTTATCCGCATGAAGGTGCCGGAAGAAGGCTCGTTCAAGTTCAACGACTACCTGCGCGGCGAGATCGAGATCCCGTGGGAAAACGTCGATATGCAGGTGCTGCTGAAGGCCGACGGTTTCCCGACCTATTTCCTCGCCAACGTGGTGGATGATCATCACATGCAGATCAGCCACATCTTCCGCGGTGAAGAGTGGATCAACTCGGCGCCCAAGCTGCTGAAGCTGTACGAAGATTTCGGCTGGACGCCGCCGGTGCTGGGTCACCTGCCGTTACTGCGTAACCCGGACAAGTCGAAGCTGTCGAAGCGTAAGAACCCGACGTCCATCAACTACTACCGCGAGATGGGCTTCTTGCCGGAAGCCGTGCTGAACTATTTGGGCCGCATGGGCTGGTCGATGCCGGACGAGCGTGAAAAATTCACCCTGAGCGAGATGATCGAGCATTTCGATATGAAACGCGTGTCGCTGGGCGGCCCGGTATTCGATGTCGACAAGCTGAACTGGCTGAACGGCCTGTGGATCCGCGAAAACCTTAGCGACGAAGAGCTGATCCAGCGTTTTGTCGACTGGAAGTTCAACGGCGAATTGCTGAAACGCGTGCTGCCGGAAGCGAAAACCCGTATCAATACCCTGTCGGACATGGTTGAGCTGGCCGGTCACTTTGTTGCCGGTTTACCCGAGTACGATCCTGCGCTTCTGACCAACTGCAAGGCCGACGAAGAAGTGGTGCGTCAGGCGCTGCAATTCTTTATCTGGCAACTGGAAGGCCTGCGCCATTGGAACAAGAGCGAGATCTTCGCCATCGCCAAGCAGGTTGCCACCTTCCACGAGTTGAAGATCAAGGACTTCCTGGAGCCGGTGTTTATCGCCATTACCGGTAAGACCTCGTCGACCTCGGTGGTGGATGCGATGGAAATCCTCGGCTCGGATATGTCGCGCGCGCGCCTGCGCGTTGCCCTGAATCATCTGGGCGTCTCGAAAAAGCAGGCGAAGAAATTCGAAAAAGCCTACCGCGATTTCGCCGAGGCAGAATAAGCCCTTCTACATGGCCCGCAGGGGCCATGTTTCCCTCAAATATTCCCTAAAACAGTGCCGCGCCAACAGATATGACCTCCTTCTGGCGATTTTTTGTTAGAATAGTCCGGTTATAAAGCAGTAAATCGATAGACTATGTTAAGCAGTTACTACCAACAACAAGACCAGGGCATCAATATCAGCCGCGAACAGGGCAGCCGTTTTGCCAAGGCGATGGCCGACGATTTCAACCCGCTGCACGATGTGGATGCAAAGAAATTCTGCGTTCCGGGCGATCTTCTGTTCTCCCTGGTGCTGGACCATTACGGCATCAGCGAAAACATGCACTTCACCTTTTCCGGTATGGTCGACGAAACCGTCGTCCTGCAATTTCCAGAAGAGAGTGACGCATTCGATATCACGGACGGCGAGAAAGTCTATCTGTCTGTGCAGCGCGAGGGGGCGAACAGCCGCTGCCCCGAGCTGGTGCAAAGCATTATCAAGAGTTACGTGGAGTTTTCGGGCACCACCTTCCCGCACGTGATCATTCCCTTGATGGGCGAACAGGACGTGATGATCAATCCGGCGCGCCCCATGGTGATTTACGACTCCATGTCGATTCACCTCGACAAGCTGGATATCAAGGCGCCGAGCCTGGAGTTTGCCGATCCGGAATTTACCCTGAGCGGCAAGCGCGGCAAAATCGTACTGCGTTTCAACCTGCTGGAAAACGGCGAAAAGGTCGGTTTCGGTGAAAAGCATATGCTGGTTTCCGGGATCCGCGAGTATTGCCAGCAAACCGTCGATGACCTGATCGCCTTCTACAACGGGCGCAAGGCGGCGCTCAAACCCTGATTTATGTTAAGCAAGCAAGGGCGCCCGCAGGGGCGCCTTTTTTATGGCTTAAATTTCCGCAAACTCGCTTCCGTCTCTGCTAAAATGGCCGCCGTTAAGCACACAGGATTATCGCATCTATGAATTTTGACTCTTTGGGTCTGGCACCGAGTCTGTTGGCCGCCGTTGCCAAGGCCGGCTACCAAACCCCCACCGACATTCAGGTTGAGGCGATCCCGGCGGTACTGGCGGGACGCGACCTGATGGCGGGCGCCAGCACCGGCAGCGGCAAGACCGCGGCCTTTGCACTGCCGATATTGCAAGCACTGCTGACGCAGCAAGCCGTTGACATCAACACGCCCAGGGTACTGGTGTTGACGCCGACGCGGGAGTTGGCGCAGCAGGTCCATGCCAGCTTTGTCGGCTATGCCGGAGAGAGCGGAATGCGTTGTGTGTTGGCTTACGGCGGGGCCAGTATCGGGCCTCAGGCCAAGGCGCTCAAGCAGGGCGCCGATGTGCTGGTTGCGACGCCGGGGCGCCTGCTCGATCACCTCATCAAGGGCAGCGTGGATTTGTCATGCGTGACTCACCTGGTTTTCGATGAGGCCGATCGCATGCTCGACATGGGTTTTATAGATGAAATCAAACGCATACTGCGGCGACTACCGGAAAAGCGCCAGACCCTGCTGTTTTCAGCGACCTTTGACGATGCCCTGTTTAAGCTCAGCCAAACCCTGCTAAACGACCCCCTGCTGATTGAGGTCAACGCCCGCAACAGCGCGGCGGCGGACGTGGAACAGCTGCTTTATGCGGTGGACGAGGAGCGCAAACGCGAGCTGGTTTCTCACCTGATCGGCGCACGTAACTGGCAACAGGTGCTGATTTTCACCCGCACCAAACAGGGCGCCGATAAACTGGCGCAGGAAATGTGCAAGGACGGCCTGAAAACCTGTGCCATTCACGGCGACAAATCCCAAGGGGCCCGGGACAAGGCGCTGGCGGAATTTAAGGAAGGCAAGGTACGGGTACTGGTGGCCACCGATGTGGCGGCCCGCGGCATCGATATTCCGACGTTGAAATACGTGATCAATTTCGAGCTGCCCTATATTGCCGAGGATTATATTCATCGCATCGGCCGTACCGGACGGGCCGGTGAAAAGGGCTGGGCCCTGTCGCTGGTGAGCCTCGACGAGCAGTGGTTGCTGGAGCAGATCGAGGCGCTGACCGATACCCGTATGGTGCCGCAGTGGTTGCCCGGTTATGAACCGGATCTGACCCGGGAGGCGAAAAATCCCCGCAGCCAGAATCGCGGCGCACAAAAACGCCGGCTCAGGGACTCGCTCACCGGAAAGGCGCCGAAAAACCGCCGCCGACCTCGCAAATAGCGCGCCTTATCTTTGCGTTTGCCGTTGTCGGGGCCAATACTTTAATGAGGATTTATTGGCCCTGAGGCGATTGTGTTTAACGATCACGACTGGATTCTGGAACAGAATTCCAACTACATATCCCTGGCAAAGTGGCAAAAAACAGTTGATTTGATGGTGCGGCTGTATCGCGCGCCGGTCGGTTATGTGGTGCAGCAGACCGACCGGGGTTATCAGGTGGTGGTGGCGAGCAAACAGCAGGATAATCCTTATGCCCCAGGCGGCATGCTGCCCCTCGACAGCAACATCTTCTACGCCGAGGCAAGCGGTGACCTGCACCATCTGTATGTGCCGGATATCAGCAAGGAGGCGGATTGGCAACGCAGCGATCTGTTTGAAAAAAACGGCTTTATTAATTTAACAATTTCTGCAACGAGTTTACAAGTTCTTCGTTTTGCGCTTTCAATTCACTAATTTCCTGTTGCTGCTTATCAACTGCTTCGGATAAGCGCCTATTTTGCTCATTTTGCTCTGCAATCTGCTTATCCTGCTTTATGGTATATAATGTCAATTCCTCGACCTTCCTCAATAAAATATCGTCCATTTCGCCCACGCTGTACCC
>JBNKEN010000128.1:0-2684 GCA_050288805.1 Pseudoalteromonas sp. | reverse complement strand
GGGCTCCAGGTTGCGGCCCTTGCGGGCGTGCCCAAGGCGGTGATCCGCGAGGCCAAGCAAAAGCTGAAACTGCTCGAACAACATCAAAGCGTGACCGCTCAGACACCGGCAACGCAGGCCCAGGGGGAACTGTTCGTCAGCGAACCCGGCGAACTGGAGCAAGCGCTCATGGATCTGGATCCGGACAGCCTGACACCGCGCCAGGCCCATGAAATGCTCTATCGCCTGAAAGAGCTGCTGTAAGCAACCGGGAATAAAAAAAACCACTTCCAAGGAAGTGGTTTTTTTATTCAGTAAGTAGCTTAAAGCTGTTCAAACAGGCTTTCGGTGCTGAGCCCTTCATGCTGCAGCATGTCTTTCAGACGTCTCAGGGCTTCCACCTGAATCTGCCTGACCCGCTCTCGGGTCAGCCCGATTTCGCGGCCCACGTCTTCCAGGGTAGACGGTTCATAACCGAGCAGGCCGAAGCGACGCGCCAATACCTCACGCTGTTTCGGGTTCAGTTCGCCGAGCCAGTGGACGATATGATCGTTGATATCGTTATTCTGCACCTCGCCTTCCGGGCCACCGCCGCGCTCGTCGGCGATGATGTCAAGCAACGCCTTATCGTTATCGCCGCCGATGGGCGTATCCACCGAGGTGATTTTCTCGTTCAGGCGCAGCATCTTAGTGACATCTTCGACCGGCTTGTCGAGGCGCTCCGCGATTTCTTCCGCGGTAGGTTCATGGTCCAGCTGCTGCGTCAGCTCACGGGCGGTACGCAGGTAAACATTCAATTCCTTCACCACGTGAATAGGCAGACGAATGGTGCGGGTTTGGTTCATGATGGCCCGCTCTATGGTCTGGCGGATCCACCAGGTGGCGTAGGTTGAAAAACGGAAGCCGCGTTCGGGGTCAAACTTTTCCACGGCGCGGATAAGGCCGAGGTTACCTTCCTCGATAAGATCCAGTAACGCCAGTCCGCGGTTGTTGTAACGCCGTGCGATCTTTACCACCAGACGCAGGTTACTCTCAATCATGCGTTTGCGGGAGGCTTCACAGCCACGCAGTGCCTTGCGCGCAAAGAAAACCTCTTCTTCTGCGCTAAGCAGGGGAGAAAAGCCGATTTCACCCAGGTACAACTGAGTTGCGTCCAGGTTTTTGACTACCTCGTCTTTGGCAAAGATATCCTCGTCGGAATCAGAATTGTCTATCTCTTCTTCCTGTTCTTCCTCGACATAGGCGTCGTCTATATCTTCAAGGTTTTTGCTTGCCTTTACTGTCTCTAACTTTGCTGTGTGACCCATAAGCGTCCTCCGTAGCAAAAAACGTGACCGAGATAAATCACAGATATTAAGTTACTCAAACTAAGGCAAAAACTTCGCAGGATTTACGGCCTGCCCCCGGTAGCGAATTTCAAAGCGTAAAGCCGTTACTGGGGAATCCGAATTGCCCATTTCCGCAATTTTTTGCCCAGCTTTCACTTCCTGTTTTTCCTTCACCAATAAGCGCGAGTTATGCGCATAGGCACTAAGATAATCATCGTTATGTTTCACTATGATTAACTTGCCGTAGCCTCTCAGAGCGTCACCGGCATAAACCACGGAGCCATCGGCTGCAGCTTTTACCGGCGTTGCCAGTTTATTGGAGATTTCTAGTCCTTTATACCCGTTTTCTTTGATCGAAAAGCGTCTAGTCACCTTGCCTTGGGCCGGCCAGAACCACTTTAGGTTGACGCTTTTCGCCGATGTTGATCGCTCAACTTTTCGACTAACTTGCTTTCGAACATACTCCCGTTGTTTTGGCTTATCAAGTTCTTTTTTTAATTGAATGTTATTTTTCTGGTTATTTTTTGTAGACTTTTTGATCTGGGTTCGGTATTTTTGCGCTTTTTTGTTTTTCTTCAAATCAGGCACAAGGTCAATTTTCTGATCGGGGAAAATGGTATAGGGCGGGCTCAGGTTATTTAGTTTCGCGAGTTCCCTGACATCCATATTGGCGCTGAAGGCGATGGAATAAAGCGTATCCCCCCGCTTAACGCGATAGGAATTGCCCGAAAGATTAATTTTTCGTGAATATGAGGTCGGATCTGAGCTGAGACTGGAAACCGGTGCAGGGGTCGTTCTTGAGGCGCAGGCAGAGAGCAGCATGCTCAGTATCAATACGCTCCCTATGCTTCCCCTACCCGCCATCAATATGCTTCCCTGCAGCTGCTAGCGATAGATGAGATACAGGGCAATTACCAGGATGACCGTCAGCCAACCTATCAGTTCGATGTATTCGCGCAGTTTCTGCTCCATGGTGGCCCCGCCCCATTTCATCAATGCGGAAACCAGGAAAAAACGCGCACCACGACCGATAAGCGATGCCAGCACAAAGGGTAAAAACGCCATCTGCATCAACCCGGCGCCTATGGTAAACACCTTGTAGGGAATGGGTGAAAAACCGGCGACGAACACCACCCACACGCCGTAATCTGAAAACCAGCCCAAGGCGCGATCGAACTTGGCCTGCCAGCCGAGTTCCTGGATCAGCGGCTGAACCAGGGGTTCAAACAGCCAGAGTCCCAGCATATAACCTAGGATCCCGCCTATCAGCGATCCCAGGGTAGCCAGCGAGGCAAAACGCCAAGCCCTTTCCGGGTTGGCCAGCGACATCGGTGCCAGCATCACATCCGGCGGCACCGGGAAAAATACAGACTCGGC
>JBNKEN010000127.1:0-6564 GCA_050288805.1 Pseudoalteromonas sp. | reverse complement strand
GTCACCTCGGGTCCGGCGCTGCCGGGCAAGCTGACCGACTGTACCTCCACCGAGGGCAACCGCACCGAACTCTTCCTGGTGGAAGGGGATTCGGCGGGGGGCTCGGCCAAACAGGCGCGGGATCGCGATTTTCAGGCCATCATGCCGCTGCGCGGTAAGATTTTGAATACCTGGGAGGTGGAATCCGGGCAGATCCTGGCATCCCAGGAGGTGCATGATATCTCCGTTGCCGTCGGTATCGATCCGGACTCGGAAGATCTCAGCGGACTGCGCTACGACAAGATTTGCATCCTCGCCGATGCGGATTCCGACGGTCTGCACATCGCCACCCTGCTGTGCGCCTTGTTTGTCCGCCACTTCCCTGAGTTGGTCAGACAGGGCCACGTGTATGTCGCCATGCCGCCGCTCTACCGCATCGATATCGGCAAGGAGGTTTACTATGCCCTTGATGAAGACGAAAAGGTCGGCATTTTGGATCGCATCGAGGCGGAGAAAAAGCGCGGCAAGGTCAACGTTCAGCGCTTCAAGGGCCTCGGTGAAATGAACCCGATGCAGCTGCGTGAAACCACCATGGATCCCAACACCCGGCGTCTGGTCCAGCTGACCATAGAGAACGAGGAAGAGACGCTGGAAATGATGGACATGCTGCTGGCGAAAAAGCGCGCCGGCGATCGCAAGGAATGGCTGGAGCGCCACGGCGATAAGGCGGAAGTATAAAAAAAGCGGGCACGAGCCCGTTTTTTATTCCTTTGGGTATTTTTATGCACGAATTTGCCCGAATCTCAGGTCTTTGTTACAACATTAGGAAATACGGCGGGTAGCCAAGGTAATCTGACTCAGGGAACACAATGACGGCAAGAGCGAAAAAGCTGATACAAAGAACCTATCTGGTATACGGCGGTGCGGCCCTGCTGGGGGCTTTGCTGTCTTCCCTGGTGTATTTCGACATGGCGAATGTCTCCGACACCACCCGTCGCCTGGTGAAACAACAACTGCCGGCGCTGACTACCAGTCAAAACATCGCGGCAGGACTCAGCGAGCAGGAGCGTATCCTCTATGAGTATTACGCCACCGAAGATGAATCGCTGTATGGCATTAAGTACCGGCAAACTCACCTCACCTTGACAACGCAAATCGATAAGCTCGCTCAGTTCGGTGTTTCGGCGGAGCAGTTAATGCCGTTAAAATCCGATCTGGCCGCCTTACATCGGCTTAGCGAAGAAATAGATGCAAATCTGGCCTCCGGGCAGACCGACTGGGATCTGGCCCGCGATCAGCTGGAAAAACTGACCGCATTGCGGGCGCAGATGTTGCCCCAATTGGAAGATATCAGCGCCAAGATAGACGGAGACGTTAAATCCGGTTATCGCCTCAGCATGACGCAGCTCAGCCAAACCAGTTGGGGCGTACTGGCGTTTGCCTTGGTGTTGTTTGTCGGCGTCGTTTGGATGGGACGCTATATCGGGCGCTACATCCGGCTCAACCTGGATAACACCCGGCTCGCGCTGTTTGCCGAGCGTAATCCGCGTCCGGTTTTTTCCCTGACCCCTGCACTGGCAGTGGAATACCAGAATCCGGCAACGCTTGAGTTGTTGCAACGGCTGGAAATTGACTCGCGTTCGCCGTTAGGCCTGTTGTCGGAACGGATTGCCGAGCAGCTTGAACAAACCCGCGTCGCCGCTGTGCCGGTGCTGCGTTTTGAACATCAAGTCAAAGAATACTGGCTTTCCTATGAGGTGCATTGGCTTGCCGATATGGACACCTTCGACGTGCATCTTGAGGATATCACGGCGCGCAAAACGGCGGAGCAGCGCCTGGCGTTCAAGGCCTATCACCATGATTCCTCCGGTTTATTCAACCGCAGCCGTTTGTTTCTCGACGCCACCCGCTTGATGGGGGAAGGCACCCCTTTTACCCTGGCCCTGATAGCGATTCAAAATTACCCGCAGCTGGTCAGACAGTTGGGTATTTCAAGTGCATCCCTGGCGGTAAAGGCTGGGGCAAGGCAACTCGATAAGCTGCTCGAAAGCGAGGATAACCGGCCCGAACTGTACCATGTCGGTGATGCCGAATTTATTTCACTTAATGCGACCGGCGATGTTGCCCACAGCTGTTCGCTGCTGACAAAACTGGTTCGAGATTTGGCCCGCCCTCTGGATACCCCCGCGGGAAAAATAGGTTTTTCGCTGCGCTGTGGCGTAACTGAATTCCCGCGCCATGGCGATTCCGTAGAGCGCATGTTGCTTGACGCGCAAATTGCCCTCGACAGCAGCGACGCCGCTGTCAATCGTTTCGACAAGGAACTGGGGTCGCTGCATCTTTATCGCCAGACATTGCACCGGGAACTGGAGCTGGCGCTCGATGCCGGCGAGCTGGAACTGCACTTTCAGCCGCAGCAGGATCTGCTAAGTGGTGGCTTAAGCGGTGCGGAAGCGCTGATCCGCTGGAATCGTTCAGGCGAGTTTGTGTCCCCCGCCGAGTTTATTCCCCTGGCGGAGCAGAGCGGCTTCATTCTAAGGCTCGGTGACTGGATACTGGAACAGGCCTGCCGAACTTTGTCGGGCTGGCAGCGGGAGGGCCATGGCAAGCTGCATCTGGCGGTTAATATCTCGCCTCGCCAGTTTGCCCAGCCCGGTTTTGTCGAACGGGTTGAGCAGTTGCTCGACAAGTATCGGCTGATGCCAGGCTGTTTGGTACTGGAAATCACCGAAGGGATCCTGATGGAGGGAGACGGCTCGTCGCTCGATACACTCAACCGACTGAAACTGCTGGGGGTGTCGCTTTCCATCGACGATTTCGGCACCGGCTATTCTTCGCTGGCCTATCTGCAACGTTTTCCCGTTGATAAGCTGAAAATTGATCAATCCTTTGTCCGCAACATGCATGAGTCTCATGCCGCCACGAGTATAGTGCTTAGTATCTGCCAGCTCGCGACCAACCTGAATCTCAAGGTCGTGGCTGAGGGTGTAGAGCAGGCATCGCAACTAACTCTTTTAAAAGATTACCAATGCGATACTATACAGGGATATTTCTACAGTAAACCGCTGAACGAATCGGACTTCCTGGCGTTCGTTGAAGGCCGCTCCGAGAAGGTGAAGGACCTTTAATTAACGGTCGGACCCGTAGGCGGTAGACGATAATAATAAAGGTGCGCTGATGAAACGCTACATATCTGTAATTCCCCTGCTGTTTGGCGCAATGCTCGCCCAGGCCGAAGACATTACCGGACGGCTCAAGGTGCCCGACGGATTTAGCTTAACCCTGTTTGCCGGAAACGTGGAAAACGCGCGCCAGCTGGCGGTGTCTGAAAACGGTGTGGTGTATGTCGGCTCCCGTAAGGCGGGGAATGTCTATGCCTTGCTCGATGACAATAAAGACGGTCAGGCCGATCGCCAGGTATTGATTGCATCCGGTCTTGAAATGCCTTCCGGCCTGGCATACAAAGACGGCAGTCTCTATGTGGCTGAGGTGTCGCGGATCCTGAAGTTTGCCGATATCGACCGGTTATTGGACAAGGCAAAACAAGAAGTCATTTACGATAAGTTTCCCTCGGATCGCCACCACGGCTGGAAGGTACTCGGGTTCACCCCCGCCGGAGAACTGATCGTGCCCGTTGGCGTACCCTGTAATATCTGCGCGGAAAACGAAAAATACGGCCGTCTTTTTGCGTTGAATCTTGAAACCAAACAATTGCGCACCCTGGCCCAAGGGGTGCGTAACTCGGTCGGTTTCGATTATCATCCCGACAGCGGCAAGCTGTGGTTCAGCGACAACGGTCGCGACATGATGGGCGACGACATGCCCCCGTGTGAAATCAATCGTATTGACGGCGAAGGCGAGCACTTCGGCTTTCCGTTCGTTCATGGTGGCGTGATCCCCGATCCGGAATTCGGCAAGGGCGTCGATATCCGCAAATACAAGGCGCCGGCGTTGAACCTGGGCGCCCACGTAGCCCCGCTCGGCATCCATTTTTATCGCGGCGAGAATTTTCCGTCGTCCTACCGGCATCAACTGCTGGTGGCCGAGCACGGTTCCTGGAACCGCAGTAAAAAAGCCGGTTACAGGGTGATGCTGGCGACCATAGAAAACGGGAATGTGGTAGACTACGCTCCCTTTGTGACCGGGTTTATGGAAAACGAAGAAACCTTTGGCCGACCCGTGGCATTTGCCGAACTGGCCGATGGCAGCGTGCTGATCTCCGACGATTACGCCAACGCCATTTACCGTGTCAGCTATAACAAGAATTAGGCAGCTTTAGATGACAGACACTGAAACCTTGTCAATGCAGGGCATTGAGCAGCTAACCATGGGGCGTTTTACCGAAGACGCCTACCTCAATTATTCCATGTACGTGATCATGGACCGGGCCTTGCCCCACATCGGCGACGGCCTCAAGCCGGTACAGCGCCGTATCGTTTACGCCATGAGCGAACTGGGCCTGTCGGCGGCGGCCAAGTACAAGAAATCCGCCCGTACCGTGGGTGACGTGTTGGGTAAATACCATCCTCACGGCGACAGCGCCTGTTATGAAGCCATGGTGCTGATGGCCCAGCCGTTTTCCTATCGCTACCCTCTGGTAGACGGTCAGGGTAACTGGGGGGCGGCCGACGATCCCAAGTCGTTTGCGGCGATGCGTTATACCGAAGCGCGACTTTCCAAATTCTCCGAAGTGCTGCTTAAAGAGCTCGGTCAGGGCACGGTCGACTGGACGCCCAACTTCGACGGCACCATGAAAGAGCCTCTGGTGCTGCCTGCACGCCTGCCGCATATTCTGCTTAACGGCGTTACCGGCATTGCGGTGGGCATGGCCACGGATATTCCGCCCCATAACGTGCGCGAACTGGCCGAGGCCTGTTGTTTGCTGCTCGACAAACCCAAGGCGGAGCTTGAAGAGGTGCTTGAGCTGGTTCAGGCGCCGGATTACCCGACCGAAGCGGAAATCATTACGCCGAAGGAAGAGATCCGCAAGATATACAAAAGCGGTCGCGGCTCCATCAAAATGCGCGCCGTGTATAGCGAAGAGCAGGGTGAAATCGTGATCACCGCGCTGCCGCACCAGTGTTCAGGCGCCAAGGTGCTGGAGCAGATCGCGGCGCAGATGACGGCGAAGAAACTGCCGATGGTGGCGGATCTGCGTGACGAATCGGATCATGAAAACCCGACCCGTATCGTGGTGGTGCCGCGTTCGAACCGGGTCAAGGTCGAGCCGCTGATGGCGCACCTGTTCGCGACGACCGACCTGGAAAAGAATTACCGGGTTAACCTCAATATGCTGGGCCTCGACGGCCGCCCGCAGGTCAAGGATCTGCGCAGCATTCTTAGCGAGTGGTTGGTGTTCCGCCGCGAAACCGTGCGTCGCCGCCTGCAATATCGCCTCGACAAGGTGCTGGATCGCCTGCACATCCTGGAAGGTTTGCTGGTTGCATTCCTCAATATCGACGAAGTGATCGAAATCATTCGTACCGAGGATGAACCTAAGCCGGTACTGATGGCGCGGTTCAACCTTACCGACCGTCAGGCCGAAGCGATTCTGGAACTGAAGTTACGCCATCTGGCGAAACTGGAAGAAATAAAGATCCGCGGCGAGCAGGACGAACTGGCGCTGGAGCGCGACAAGCTGGAGCAGACGCTCGGTTCTGAGCGTCGCATGTCGACCCTGTTGAAGAAAGAAATTCAGGAAGCGGCCGAGCTGTACGGAGATGAACGCCGTTCGCCCGTGGTGGAGCGCGTTGAGGCCAAGGCCCTGAGCGAAAAGGATCTGATCCCCACCGAGGCGGTAACCGTGGTGTTGTCGGAAAAAGGCTGGGCGCGTCTGGCCAAGGGCCACGATATCGACGCCGAAGGCTTGAGCTATCGCGCCGGCGACGTTTACAAGGCGTCGGCCAAAGGGCGTAGTAACCAGCCCGTGGTGTTCCTCGATTCGAGCGGTCGGGCCTTTGCCACCGATGCCCACAGTTTACCGTCGGCGCGCAGTCAGGGCGAGCCGATGACGGGACGTTTCAACCTCGCCAGCGGTGAAAGTTTTGAACATGTGGTGATGGGTGAGGACAAGCAGGTGCTGTTGATGGCCTCCGATGCGGGCTACGGTTTCATCGCCGATTTCAGCGACCTGGTCAGTAAGAATAAAAACGGTAAGGCGCTGGTCAGCCTGCCCAAGGGCGGGGAACTGATGTCTCCGGTGCCCGTCAGGGATGTGGCGAGCGATTACTGCATGGCGATTTCCAACGAGGGACGCATGCTGTTGTTCCCGCTTCGCGATCTGCCGAAACTGGCGAAGGGCAAGGGCAACAAGATCATTTCCATCCCGAGCGCCAAGGTGCAATCGCGCGAGGAGTTTGTCAAGGTGTTGGCCGTGGTGCCCACAGGTTGCAGCGTGACCCTGCATGCAGGTAAGCGCAAACTGACCTTAAAACCCTCGGATCTTGAGCACTATCACGGCGAACGGGGACGCAGGGGTAACAAACTGCCGCGCGGTTTGCAGCGGGTAGACGAAGTAGAGATCATGCTGGCGGATAGCCAGACGGACGATGGTCCGGTTGAGCTATTGGAGTCGCAACCGATTGC
>JBNKEN010000126.1:0-3450 GCA_050288805.1 Pseudoalteromonas sp. | reverse complement strand
TTCGTCACCCGCGCCTCGGATCAGGGCCCCAATGCCGGTGAATTCGACAACTCGGCGATCATGGCCGAAGAGCTGGCGCTTCGTCACGAGCTTGCCAATCTGCTGGGTTTTTCCAGCTACGCGGAAAAATCCCTTGCCACCAAGATGGCGGAAAACACCGAGCAGGTGTTTGCGTTTCTTAACGATCTGGCGGCCAAGTCGCGCCACCAGGCCGAGCAGGAACTGACCGAACTGCGCGCATTTGCCGCCGACAAGCACGGCATCGATCATCTCGAAGCCTGGGATTTCACCTATTACGGCGAAAAACTGAAGCAGGAAAAGTATGCGATTTCCGATGAGGTGCTGCGTCCCTACTTCCCGGAAGACAAGGTGCTCGGCGGCCTGTTCGAAACCGTCAAACGCCTTTTCGGTATCCGCGTAGAAGAGTCGAAGGAATTCGACACCTATCATCCCGACGTGCGTTTCTTTGAAATTTTTGATGCCGAGGAGCAGCTGCGCGGCCGCTTCTATCTCGACCTTTACGCCCGCGAGAAAAAACGCGGCGGCGCCTGGATGGACGACTGCATCGGCCGCAAGGTGCGCCTCGGCGGTGAGGTGCAGTTGCCGGTGGCCTATCTGGTGTGCAACTTCAACAAGCCGGTCGGCGACAAGCCGGCGCTGTTTACCCACAACGAGGTGACCACCCTGTTCCACGAATTCGGTCACGGTATTCACCATATGCTGACCCGCATCGACGCCGGGCCGGTTTCCGGCATCAACGGCGTCGCCTGGGATGCGGTGGAGTTGCCGAGTCAGTTCCTGGAGAACTGGTGTTTCGAGGAAGAAGCGCTGTCGTATATCTCGGGTCATTACGAAAGCGGCGAGCCGTTGCCCAAGGAGCTGCTCGACAAACTGCTGGCGGCGAAAAACTACCAGTCGGCGATGATGATGATGCGCCAGCTGGAATTTTCACTGTTCGATTTCCACATTCATGCGGATTACGATCCGGCCAAGGGCGACGAGATCCAGGCTATTTTGAACCGGGTGCGCGATCAGGTGGCGGTGATCAAGGCCACCGATTTCAACCGCTTCCAGCACAGCTTCAGCCACATCTTTGCCGGCGGCTACAGCGCCGGTTATTACAGCTATAAGTGGGCCGAGGTGCTCTCCGCAGACGCCTTCTCGCGTTTCGAGGAAGAGGGAATTTTCAACCCGCAAACCGGGCAGGATTTCCTCCACCATATTCTTGAGCGCGGCGGTTCTGAAGAGCCGATGGAGCTGTTCAAGCGTTTCCGCGGCCGTGAGCCGGAGGTGGACGCCCTGCTGAGGCACAGCGGCATTGCCGCCTGATTTATATCACGTTTAAAGGCTCCGTTTTCGGGGCCTTTTTATTGCTTACTCGCAAAAACGCCAAGCCGGACTATGCTTTTTCTTATTGGGATTTTATAAGGAAAGACAATGAGTAAGCTGGTACTCACCATAGATGACGATAAGGTGATCCATCATCTGGTAGAAGAAGCATTGCGCGGTTCGGGCAAGGTGATCCATGCGAAAAACGGCGAAGAAGGGTTGCGCAAGGCGCAGACCCACCGTCCCGACATTATTTTACTCGATGTCGAAATGCCCGATATCAACGGCTATGACGTGTGTCGCACGCTCAAGGAAGATCCGGAACTGAGGGAAACGCCGGTGATGTTTCTCTCGGCGAAAACCGATCTCGCCGAGCGCATCAAGGGTTACGGGTCCGGCGCCGACGATTACATCGTCAAACCCTTTGCCGCGAGTGAGCTTAAGGCGCGGATCGAGGTGCTGTACCAGTATAAAAAGAAATCGGCGCAGCTGAAAAAAGACATTAAACAGGCGCAGCAAACGGCGGAAATTGCGATGTCGGATTCCGGCGACATGGGACGGGTGGTGCGCTACGTGACCCAGTCCTACCGTTCCCGCGATCTTCCGGCGCTGGCGCAGAGTTTTCTTTCTTTTTTTACACCGTTCGAGCTCGATGTGGTGGTGGCCTTCTGGTGTCACGGGGTCGGCGTGTATTTTTCCAATCTCGGAGATTGCCCCCTCGAACACGAACTGATGGAAAGCCAGCGCTACGCCGGGCGTTTTATCGACTTCGACAACAATACGATTGTCAACTATCCCAAGGTGTCGTTGCTGGTCAAGAACATGCCGATGGACGATCCTGCGCTGTACGGGCGCTACAAGGATCTGTTTCCTCATTTGCTGGAGGTGACCGACGCTAAGGTCAGCGAGCTGGAGGAAAGCGAACTGGTGCTGGCGACCTCCCGCAAGATCAGCGAATCCTTCGGTGAGCTTTCCCGTTATGTCGGCCAACTCGGCGACGGCCATATCCGCAACGCCAGCCTGTTGCAGAAGCGCCTGGCGGAGGCGCGCAAAATGCTTGCCGAGATGGAAGGCCATGGGCAGCAGGCGGCGGCGCTGCACTTTGCCGAGCTGGATAAGAATTCCGACGAATATAGGGTGCTGAACCAGGACCTCAAACATATTCGCGCCCGCCTTGCTCATATCATGGAATTCCGCGACGAACTGCTGGCGCGGCTCGATAAAAAAGCCGCCGAGGAACCGCCCGCCTTTGAAGAGGATGATATCGAGCTCTTTTAGATTTAAGGGCGGCGCTATATACTGGCGCCGATCTGAATGTCTCGGAGCGCATCTTGATTATCGAAAATCTGTCCGGCCAGGCCGCACATTACCTGGACGAACTCGAAACCACCTTTGCCCTGGCCGACTGTGCCGCGCTTGGCGATGATTTTTCTCTCGTCTATGAAGAGCGGGGACTTTGCCTGTATAAGCGCGATGAGCCGAAACTCGGTGCCGTGTGGGTCGATTTTGTCGGCGGCGCCGTGGCGCACCGGCGTAAGTTCGGCGGCGGCAAGGGACAGGCCATCGCCAAGGCCGTCGGGCTGAACAAGGGCGCCGTTCCGAGCGTGCTGGATGCCACCGCCGGGCTCGGTCGCGACGGGTTCGTACTGGCGTCCCTCGGTTGCAAGGTCACCCTGTTTGAACGTAATCCCGTGGTGGCCGCCCTGTTATACGACGGCTTGCAGCGCGCCTATGCCGATGCTGAAATCGGCTCCTGGATGCAGCAGCGGATGACCATGGCGTTCGGCGCCAGCCAGCAGCTGTTGCCGGTGAGCGAGACCCGGCCGGACGTGGTCTATCTCGATCCCATGTTTCCGCACCGGGAGAAATCGGCCCTGGTGAAAAAAGAAATGCGGGTGTTTCAGTCGCTGGTAGGCGAAGATCTCGACGCCGATGCGTTGCTGGCTCCCGCGCTGGCGCTGGCGCAAAAGCGGGTGGTGGTAAAACGTCCCGACTATGCGCCGTTTCTGGCGGATAAGAAACCCAGCATGCAGATCGAAACCAAGAAGAATCGCTTCGACGTCTATGTCAACGCGGCCATGGTCTAGTTTTTTAATTACTTTGTTGATTTTATTAAAATAA
>JBNKEN010000125.1:0-4528 GCA_050288805.1 Pseudoalteromonas sp. | reverse complement strand
AGGCTGCTCCATCCCGCGCCTGTAATTTCGAGGTATTGAGCCTCTTTAAACAACTTGTATATACAGCCAATTCCTTGATTGAAAGAATTGGTTGCGGGAGCCGGATTTGAACCGACGACCTTCGGGTTATGAGCCCGACGAGCTACCAGGCTGCTCCATCCCGCGCCTGTATTTTCGAAAGTGGTTTTTTTCGTCGGGAACCGACGACCTTCGCCTCTTTCCAGGTTTTGCGAGTCCGACGGATGATTTATCATCCTGCTCCATCCCGCGCCTGTATTTTTGAGTGCATAACACTCTTTTCTGAAACCGTTTCCCTTGGGGCCCCGTTTTCAGAGAGCGCTATAATATAGAAAATTATTCAGAATGCAAGTTCAATTGTTACTTATCACGCAGCAAACGACGCGTTTGCACAAAAACAACACAAAAAGCGCGTCTACCTGTGGTGAGGGCTGATCATCTTCTGCCATTCCCAGTCGGGATGGCCCATCACGATAAAATCCGGATTTTCAGTGGTTTCTCTTTGGTTGTAGGTCAGGGGCTTGAATTCGGCGTCGGTAATGCAACCTCCCGCCTCTTCCACGATCACCTGAGAAGCCCCGGTATCCCATTCTCCCGTGGGGCCAATGCGCAAAAAGCAGTCGGCCTTGCCTTCGGCAATGATGCAGGCCTTGAGCGAACAGGAGCCAAGCGGCACGGTTTCAAACACCGCATTTAAATACTGGCTCACCGCTTCAAGCTTTTGCCGGCGGCTGACCGCCAGGGTCAGGGTTTCGGGCGGTGCGACAAAAATGCGCTGATCTTGTCCGCCAACTCGTTTGAAGGCGCCGTGCTGGTGCGTAGCAAAGTAAGTAGTTTGCTGTGCCGGCCAGTGAATAACGCCCAGTACCGGGCGGTTATTCACCACCAGGGCAATATTAACGGCAAAGTCACCGCTTTCGAGAATGAATTCACCGGTGCCGTCCATGGGGTCGAGCAGCCAGTACTTAGTCCAGTGCTGCCTTTCGGCGAGCGGGGGGATCGGGGTTTCCTCCGACATGATAGGAATATCCGGCGCCAGCGCTCTAAGCCCGGCCATCAAAACTTCGTTGGAAGCCAGATCGGCCTTGGTCACCGGTGTGCAATCGTGTTTTTCTTCGGCCCCTATATCCTCTTGCTGATAGATGGCCATGATCGCCTCTCCGGCCTTTTCGGCCAGACGAATACAGGGTTCAAGTAAGATCTGCAAGCTCGTCTCCTGTTGCCAAATGCTGTTTTAATAATAGCAGAGCTGCAACACTTCGCGCCTCGGTAAAGTCGGGTTGGATAAGCAAATTTTGCCAATCGGACAGAGGCCAGGAAACAATTTCCAGCGGTTCGGGTTCATCACCGAGCAACTGTTCGTCGTAAAGATCACGGGCAAAGATAATATGCATATTGGCATTAAAGTAGCCGGGGGCCATGGTCAGCTGTTTGAGTTCGCAGAGTTCGCGGGCCCCCTTGCCGACCTCCTCTTTGAGCTCACGGTTGGCCGCCTGTAACGGTGTTTCGCCGGGATCGATCAATCCCTTGGGAAATCCCAATTGATAATCATGGGTCCCTGCGCAATATTCACGAACCAAAAGCAAGTGTTCGCTATCGAGCAGCGGCACTATCATCACGGCACCACGACCAGAACCCTTGATCCGCTCGTAGACACGCCGCTCACCGTTTGAAAATGCCAGCTGCAGGGACTCGACGGTGAACAAGCGACTTTTGGCAACTATGTCGGTGTTCAAAATAGCGGGCGGTTCACGGTGCTTTTTCTGTGTCATAGGCATAATTTTGCTATTATCGCGATTAAACAAAATGATAAATCTTTTACGGACAAATGCCTATGTTAAATTGGTCGCACATAGATACCGTGCTGCTGGATATGGACGGCACCCTGCTCGACCTGCACTTCGATAACCATTTCTGGCTGACCGTGATCCCCGAACAACATGCAAAACGCCGGGGCATCTCTTTGCCTGCCGCCAAGCGCGATATCTTTGAACGCTATAAAAAGGTCAGCGGGCAAATTCAATGGTACTGCCTTGATTATTGGCAAAAAGAGCTCGACCTGCCGATCATGGCGTTAAAGCGGGAAATCGAGCACCTGATATCTATTCGGGAAGACGTGCCGGAGTTTCTAGAGGCGCTGCGTCAGGCAGGAAAACGCCTGATCCTGCTGACCAACGCCCATCCAGACAGCCTGAGTCTCAAGGTTGAACGCACTCGGCTTGACCAATACCTGGATGCCCTGGTTTCAACCCATGAATATGGTGTCAGTAAGGAGCACCAGGAACTTTGGCACGCGGTTGAACGGGATCTGGATTTTGACAAAACGCGTACCCTGTTTGTCGATGACAGCTTATCGGTTCTGGCCGCGGCCCGTGAATTTGGCATCAAGCATCTGCTTGCGGTGGAAAATCCCGACAGCCAACAGCCTCATAATGAAATCTCCGACTATATGAGCATCAGCGATTACCGCACCTTACTGCCCATCGCCTGACGGCAAAAAAACGGCACCCTAAGGTGCCGTTCTTAAATTAGAAAATCCGTCAGGCCGGATAGCGCTCCTTAAGACCGCCATATACCTGCCTGGAAAAATCAGGATGCTCGGTATCGAGCGATTTGACCACCTCAACCAGATGCTCATTGTCTTCCTTGCCGTGCCATACCTTGATATAGCTGCCGTCCTTGTAACCGTGATCCTGGCGGAAGAAGTTCAGCGTATTCTTGCCGACATAACCGCGGTACAGATCGTCCAGGTCCATGCCGATTTGCTGCATACAACCGGCAAATGCGGCCGCATCGAACGCCTTATCGGCAACCGCAGTTGCAGCCAGACGCTCCAGAGTTTGTTTGAAATCATCGGCGGTAAAGGGGCTGGCCATTTCTGTCGCCAGCTCCTCGGCGATCTGAGGAAAACTTTTTACGCCATCGATGCGTAAAGCCAGCCCGAAATGGAAAATATCCACCAGCTCAAGGATCACCTGTTCCGTATCCGGAGTCTGCTTTTTCCACCATTTCCAGCCGTAGTGATCGAGCATTTCGGCGCATTCAACCCAAATAGCGCGATACCATTCGAAACCCTGCTCGAACCATTTTTCATGAATTTTCGTGTTCATGGCGTTTTGCATTTCCAGCATCACAGCCAGTTTGTTCACCGTCGCCGACATTTTCTATCTCTGTTTAATTTGAACTGTAACTATCATACCTGCCAAGACCGGGATAGCAAGACCGCAGCTCAGCGTAACGCGAATCTGCGAGCACTATCCTTACCGTAGAAAATCAGATAAAGGCAATGATATATAAGCAATAAAAAAGGCGCTGAGCGCCCTTTTTAAATTCCTTCCCATCCGGAGATATTTGATCTTCTGGTATCCGTCCGCTCCGGTCAGGCAACGCCTCGTACGCTGCGGCTATCGCTCGCCGATATCAAGGGTTTTCACCAAACCGGGATCGGTCAGTTGCAAGGCCATGGTTACTCCTCCTCGTAAAATTCCTCATCAAGGTCAAAGAGCGGCATCATATCCATCTGGGGCGAGACCAGGCTACGCCCGTCGTCCAGCATTAAAATGGCCGCCAGACAAGGGCCCTGGGTCAGTGTCAGTTGCACCTGCTGCGACTCCCTGTCCGGGATGGCTGTGCCTGGCTTGAGATCGTTCAAACCGTAATCATCCAACGCCAGCGCCACACTGGCATCCGCAGCGGGATTCTGGCACAGGTGCGCCAGCAGGTCGGCATTCAGGGTGACTTCAAGCATGCAGTCGGGCACATTGACGTCACGCTCGGCAAGGGATTCATCTAAAAAAAACAGCGGCAAACTCAGCACCGCGCCTTCGGCGAGTTCCATAATCGGGCTCTCAGTTCATTAAGCAAAGTCATAGGATAGCAAATCGGCCCGCAAGATGGACCAATTTGCGTTGGGATCACCAGGGCAGGGTTTCTCCGTTGGAATGCCAGAAACCGCCGCTGTTCTCCGGTGTCAATTCTTCTATTCGCGCTTTCAGCCTGCTTGCCGCAACTTCCGGGCTGATATCGCCGGCAAAGCCCACCATTTCGGTTTGCACGAACCCCGGATGAAACAACCCCACGGCCACGCCCTTGGGTTTCAGCTCATGGGCCAGACTGACTCCGGCGGCATTGCGCGCGGCATTGGACATACGATAACCGATATAGCCACCGGAGCCGTTGTCGCCGATGGAGCCCATTCTACTGGTGATCATGGCTACCTTGGCGCCCGGATTAAATTGTTCCCAAAGCGCGTGGGTCACTCGCAGCGGCCCGAGCGCGTTGACCTCGAGCTGACGCTCTACAGTGGCAAAGTCCATCTCCGCCAGGGTTTCGTTATGAAAGATACCGGCGTTGTTGATCAGTATGTCTATGCCCTGTCCCGCCAGCGCTTCCTTCAAATGTTGTACGCATGAGGCATCGGAGACATCTATGTGTTCTATCACCCGTACATCCAGGGCATTAAGTTCATCGCTCGCCCTGCGCACCACGGCCGTCACCTGGCAACCTGCCG
>JBNKEN010000124.1:0-2350 GCA_050288805.1 Pseudoalteromonas sp. | reverse complement strand
GATATCAGTGCTCGCCTGGTGAAACATGAGGCGCTGCAAAACGCGCAGATGCGCCAACTCCAGAGCAGTGTTTCTGAAGCGGGTAAAAAGCTACAAAAAACCAAAGGCATGCCCTCGGAACTTAGGCGCAATTTGCGGGTACTGCTGACCGAACAATTGTCTGATGTTCAGGCGACCCACGACTACATTCCGGTACTGCGTCAGTTGGTCGACATTTATAACGAGGTGCTTGCGTCCAAAGAAAGCGCAGGCGCCGGCGATACCCTGACATTCAACCCGCAACTGGCACAGGAACTGGTTAATCTGACCAGTGAGCTGAGCTTCGAAGCAGACGCCGCAGCGGACATTCAGGTCATCAAGAGCAAGATCCTCAAAAGCGCCACCCCCGATGCCTTGCTGCAATGCTGCATCGAGGTGATCCGTGTTGTGGTCGGCAGTTTCACCAAGGAACGCCAGTCGGCACAGCATTTTCTCGCGTCCCTGAACCAGACCCTGTCGCAGCTCAACCAGGCGATAATCGCCACCTCAGACCAAAGCCAGCAGCTCGACAGTCGCACCAAGGAACTCTATAGCCAGATAGAGCAAAACATTCAGACCCTGTCACATCAGGCATCGACCGCAACAACCTTCAGCGACCTCAAAGAAGCGGTCGACGGCACCTTGCAATCTCTGACCCGCGACATCAACGAAAAAGAGCGCCTCGAAGCCGATGAACGCAAATCCATGGCTGATGCGCTCGGTAATATGCGCAAGCGCGTGGCGGAACTGGAAAATAAGGTTAACGACTATCAGCAGCGCCTGGTGGAACAGCGCTTTATCAGTTTGCGCGACGGCCTCACCAAACTGCCTAATCGTATTGCATTCGAAGAGCGTCTTGAACTCGAATTCAAGCACTTCAGTCAGCATTCACAGCCGATTTGCCTGGTGGTGCTGGATGTTGACCACTTCAAGAGCATCAATGATAACTATGGTCACAGCGCAGGCGACAAAACCTTGCAGGTGATCGCCAGCGCACTTAAGAAAAGCATTCGCAGCAGCGACTTTATTGCCCGTTTCGGCGGTGAAGAATTTACCATTTTGATGCCAAACGCAAACCTGGATCAGGTATCCAGACCGCTCGAAAAGCTGCGTCAGGCCATTAAGAGCATTCCCTTTAGATTTAAAGACAAGCAAGTCCAGATCACCGTTTCCATCGGTGTCACGCAATTCAAATCCGGAGACAGTCCGCTCAGCGCATTCGACCGCGCCGATGCGGCACTCTATGAAGCCAAAAATAGTGGCCGGGACCGTCTGGTAGCGAAGCAGTAAAATTCGTTTCGTCTGTCGGGCACCCGCCCCATAGCGAGGGAAGTTGCCTATGAAAATACAGCTTAATCCAACCGGTGTATTAAATCTGCTGTCTCAACTCGAGGTTGATCTGCTGGAACAATCCTCTAACAGCGAGCGTTACAAACTCTTCCGAAACTGTGCCTTGGCGGTTCTAAATGTCGGCAGTCACACCGACTCAAGCGCAGAAATATATAACAAGTACAAAGACTTCGATATCACCCTGCTGAGCCGCGAGCGGGGCATTAAAATCGAGCTCACCAACCCGCCCTTAACCGCCTTTGTCGACGGCGAGATCATTCGCGGTATCCACGAACATATTTTTGCGGTGATCCGCGACATTCTGTTCGTCACCCAGAAATATCAGGACTACAGCGGGTTCGAACAAAAGGCCATTACCCATATGGTGTTCGACATGCTGCGCAACGCCGATGCCCTGCCCGTCAACAGCGATCCGAACATGGTGGTGTGTTGGGGTGGCCACTCGATCAATGAGACCGAGTATAAATACACCAAGGAAGTCGGTTATCAGCTCGGCCTGCGCGGCCTCAATATCTGTACCGGCTGCGGTCCGGGCGCCATGAAGGGCCCGATGAAAGGGGCCACCATAGGACATGCCAAACAGCGTATCGGTTCGGCCCGCTACCTCGGCCTCACCGAGCCCAGTATCATCGCTGCGGAGCCGCCGAATCCCATCGTCAATGAGCTGGTGATCCTGCCGGATATCGAAAAGCGGTTGGAAGCGTTTGTCCGTATCGCTCACGCCATCGTTATTTTCCCTGGTGGTGCGGGGACGGCGGAAGAACTCTTGTACCTGCTGGGGATATTACTGCATCCAGATAACCAGAAGCAGACCCTGCCGGTGATCCTCACCGGTCCCAAATCTAGCCAGGCCTATTTCGACGAGATCTGCCAGTTCGTCAAACGCACCCTCGGGGAAGAGGCACTCGGCAAGTTCCATGTCATTATCGATGACGCGGAACTGGTTGCCAGCACCTTGAAGTCGACCATGCAAGAGGTGCGT
>JBNKEN010000123.1:0-9189 GCA_050288805.1 Pseudoalteromonas sp. | reverse complement strand
CCTCTCTGGCGTTGCCTCGGTGAATATGATTAGATAAGGGTTCTGAAATAATTAAAATAAAAGAAACAATACCATGCTGCATCACCTCTCCTTAAGAAAAAAAATTCTCTTTCTGATAGGCGGCACCATAACCCTGTTATTGCTGATCGCCTCGGTGTTTCTGGTCAACCATATTGCGGCGCTTTCGCGCAGCACCATAGAAAACGAAGCACAAAGCTATTTGCACGGCGAAAGCCTGAGCATGCAATCCTATTTTGCCCAATACGGCAAGGTAGTTCACACCTTCGTTAACAACCCGCATATGGTGAACTGGTTTGATAACTGGACTACCCGCAACGGCGATTTAGCCAGCTCTCCCGGCTACGACGAAGTCAACCAGGATATCGTCCGCCTCAGCGCCACCGACGACAACATACTTTCCGCCTTCTTCGCATCGGCAAAAACCGGTGAATATTTCAAGGAAAACGAGCGTACCTCCAGCTTCAACGGCCAGGAATACTACGCCTACAAACGCGGATGGTGGCAAGACGCCATGCAGCACAACGCACTGTATGTCGGCCCCTTGTCGGTCGACCTGACAACCGGCCATGTCTCGGCCGTGGTGCAACAGCCGGTTTATGACGCCAGCGGTGAACTGGTCGGCGTCGGCGGCGTGGATCTGCAGCTAAACAACATCAACAAAATGGTCGAAGACATCCGCTTTGACGGCGAAGGCTACGGCTTTTTGCTCGATAACGACATGAAGGTGGTGCATCTTTCCAAGCGCATCGGCCACAAACTGTCTATCACGGACGAGGGTCCCAAGGGCAAGGAAGGACTCGACGGCCTGGAGTCACAGTTTAAAGACACCGATGGATTTACCGAGCTGAATCGCCAGATGAAGAGTCAGCTGCTCGGAAAAGCAAGCGTCACCCTGAAGGGCGAGGAATACTATGTCGCCTTCAATCGCATCCAGCTCGATTCGCCGGTCCTCGACTGGTACGTGGGTATTCTGATCCCCGCTTCGATGATCGATGCGCCGGTACGATCGGCCATGCTGAGCACCACCTTGGGTGTGCTGGTGATTCTCGGCATCATCGCAGCCATGATCCTGTGGGCGACGCAAATGATCTCGGGCCCCATCATTAAGCTCACCGACATGATGCGCGATATCGCATCCGGCGAAGGCGATCTGACCCGCACCATCGATGTCGACAGCCGGGATGAGGTCGGCCAGCTGGCCAGCCATATGAACACCTTTATCGGAAGACTGCGCGACATGATCCGCCAGACATCCGAACAGGCAACGCAGCTCAGCACCGCATCACATAACCTGAGCGAGGTGTCCCATAACACCAACAGCGAAATTCAGCAGGAAAAACAGCAGGTCGACAGCGTCAGCACCGCAGTAACGGAAATGGCGGCCACGGTACTGGAAATCTCCCGCAATGCCCATCAGGCCAACAGCGCAGCCGAATCGGTTCAGCGCATCACCCTCGACGGCACAGAACGTTCCCGTCAGGCTCAGCAGGTAATGACCGCACTGGCCAACCACATCGGCGAAGCGGCTCAGGTCGTCGCTGGTCTGGAGCAGGAATCGGGCAGCATAGGCGCGGTGATCGACGTGATCAACGGTATCGCCGAGCAGACCAATTTGCTGGCACTCAATGCCGCCATTGAGGCCGCTCGCGCCGGTGAACAGGGCCGCGGCTTTGCGGTAGTGGCAGACGAGGTTCGTTCGCTGGCAAGCCGTACCCAGGAGTCGACGGAAAACATTCGCGTGATGATCTCCCGCCTGCAACAAATAGCCCAGCAGGCATCACAAATGATGCAGCAGGGACAGGAGCAGGCCGAAGGGTCGGTCAACCAGACCCAGCAGGTGCTGGATGCGCTGGAACAGATCGCAGGCTCGGTGACCGAAGTACAGGACCAAAGCCATCAGATCGCAACGGCCACGGAGCAGCAAACGGTTGTCGCGGAAGACATCAATAACAACCTCAACTCCATCAATCAGCTGGTCAACAACACCGCCCACCACGCCAACCAGTTGGCCAGTGAGGCGCGCGACCTGAACCAGCTGGCCGGCGATCTCAACGCCACCGTCAACCAGTTCAAGGTTTAACAGGTTCAATACCGGGCGCTCGGCCCGGTATTTACCTAACCCTTGTCACAGATCAACCCGTCACCTTTCCCTGCCCCCTATACTGGCGCACGTTACTATGTGCGTGGAGTGTTTAGAATGCAGCTACCGGTTTGGGATTCCTCCCTGATAAATAAATACAATGTCTCTGGCCCGAGGTACACCTCCTACCCGACGGCGCTGGAGCTCGCTTCGGGCTACGACGGCGATGATCTGATACGCGCCGCCGCGACATCGTTGCGCAACGAACTGTCGCTGTATATCCACATCCCGTTTTGTCACCAGCTCTGCTACTACTGCGGCTGCAACAAGATAGTGACGCGCCACCAAAGCAAGGCCGACGTCTACCTGGATCACCTGGCGCAGGAAATCGCGTTGCAGGCGCCCCACTTTGCCCGCTACCGGGTCACCCAGCTGCATCTCGGCGGCGGTACCCCGACCTTTTTGACCACGGAGCAAATGAGCCGCCTGATGGAGATGCTACGCAGCCACTTTACGCTGAGCGACGATCTGCAGCAGGGCATCGAGGTCGATCCACGCTCACTTGCCGAAGGCATGCTGGCTCACCTGCGCGAGCAGGGTTTCAACCGCATCTCGTTCGGTATTCAGGATTTCAACGACGAGGTGCAGCTGGCGGTCAACCGTCCGCAAAACGCCGACGAGGTCATCGCCCTGGTGCGCGAGGCCCGCACCTTGGGATTCAAGTCGATCAATGTGGACATGATCTACGGCCTGCCGCTGCAAACACCGGAAAGCTTCGCCGCCAGCATAACGCAATTGATTGAGTTGGATCCGGACCGGGTGTCCGTCTTCAATTACGCCCATCTCCCCAGCCGCTTTGCCGCGCAGCGAAAAATCAAGGATGCCGATCTTCCTTCACCGTCAGACAAGCTGCTGATGTTTAAAAACACCCTGGCAAGCATGACTGAGGCCGGTTACAACTTTATCGGGATGGATCATTTCGCCAAGCCCGACGACGAACTGGCCATAGCGCAAAGTGCAGGCAAGTTGCACCGAAACTTTCAGGGTTACACCACTCATGGCGAGTGCGATCTGCTGGGGCTCGGCGTGTCCGCCATCAGCCAGATAGGCGCCTGCATACTGCAAAACGAGAAGGAACTGAGACCCTATTACCAGCGCTGTGAAGAAGGGCTAAGCCCGGTCTGTAAAGGCATCACCCTGAACACGGAAGACCAACTGCGCAGCACCGTCATCAAACAGCTTATCTGTCATTTTGAACTTGATTTCAGGGTCATAGAAGAAGCGTTTGCGATTGATTTCAAGCAGCACTTTCAAGAGGCGCTCGATGCCCTTGTTCCGCTGCAGGCGGACGGCCTGGTGGAAATCGATGAACTGGGAATAAAGGTCAGCGCCCGCGGGATCCTGTTTATTCGTATCATTTGCATGTGCTTTGACGAATACATGCAAAAGCAGCTGCAGCAAAACCGTTTTTCCCGCGTGATCTAAAAACAATAAAAAGGCTGGTTACCCCAGCCTTTTTATTTGTAATCAGCCGAACACCACGTGTTCGGATTTGGACAGGGCCTGAAAACGCCCGAGCAACTTTTCCACGTCCGCCATAATTTGCTCTTCCAGCTCCATCTCAGCTCGCCAGCGTTCGCTGTCCAGCTTGAAGATTTCTTTTTTGCTGTACTTCTTGCGCGCTTCATGGGTCGGCATTTCCTTGACCACATCGTACATCTTCAATATGGCCGGAAACTCCGTCGCCGGATCACAACCGTCGAAAAACTGGTACTGTGACATCAGCACCCACACACGCAGGCATCCTTCAGAATACTCACACTGCTTTTCTTTCATCGCGCGGGCGATCAGGTTAATGCTGTCCGCCAGTTTGCCGTTACGCACTTCCCGCGCCTTTGCATACTCGGCCTCTTGACGGGCAAATGCCTCACGCTGCAGTTTAAGGCGCCATAATAAGGTACCGGCGTAAAACGCAAGCCCCGCTATGATCAGGGCGCCGATAACCATCAGTGCGATCAACAACGGGCTCACCGCTCGTCCTCATCGTCATCGTTTAGCCATTCGTCGGCCAAATCATTGTTAAGGAAGGCGCTGTAATCATCTGCCTGCTCGAATTCGTCTTCCTCAAACTCATCATCCTCGATGCCAAGCAGTTCGCATAGCACCTGGTGACGGGCGATTTTGGCGTTGAAATACTTCGCATCCTTGCCTTTCAGCAATTCACCCTGCTCGTGACGCTCGACCAGCTTCAACAGACGCTCGTCCTGTTCCAGCTCCGCCAGCTCTTGCTCCGGAGTCAACTCAGGCATAGACACGGTTTTAAGTTCAACCTGAGGTTTCAGATGGCGCTTCAATTCTATTTGCGTCTCTTGCGGCTCAATTACCAAAGGCACGGGCTTCTTACTGCCCACCCTTTTATCCTGTGGCTTTTTATCGCTGCCGCCTGCCAGGGTATCCGTCACCGGCGCATTGCGTGAACCGGGTTTGGCACCCTTATGTTTTTTGGTACGCATCTCTTTCAGCGCTCTCAATTCCTTGAGCTTGTCTTTACTCATGCGCAGGGTGCCTATGCTGCCCCCGCTGCGGGTCTTTTTCTTTCTCGTCATCGTCTCTTCATCACTATTTATGTCTGTTTCGTCTCGGGACGCTCAGGTCGGTTACCTGCCTCCCGCTTGATTGCTTTACGCCGGTTTGCTCAACATGATCACGTCGTTGCCGATCACTTCAAGCGTCAGCCCCCAAGTGCGGGCCAGATACTCAAACGTTTCCCGGCTAAAAAATGCGATGTGTGTCGGATCATTTTTATAGTGCCAGGTAGCAAAGCGCGTTTTGTCTATTACCAGTTTAGTCATCAACGCCAGGGTTGCCCCGGGTTTAAGCAGCGCCATCCAGATTTTCCAAACCTCACCGGGCTCTGAAAGATGCTCTATGACTTCGGTGCAGGTGATAAAATCATACTGCGCCTGTAACGCGTTACGATCCGGGTGGTAATAAATATCGTACAGCGCCATTTGGTGGCCTGCTTCTTCCAGCATTGCCGCCAAGGCCGGCCCCGGGCCACAACCGAAGTCCAAGCCGCGACTTGTTGCGGAAAGACGTGCCAGTAAAGGCTCAGCCACACGCGACAGAAAGCGTCGGTACCCGGGATCATCGACATGGTTTTCGTGGCTGTCGTAGACGGCTTTTTCCTGCTCAGGTGTCAGGTGATGTTCGCCGGGAACGAAGACCAGGCTACACAGCGCGCATTGCAAATACTCCCGCCGTCCGTCGGTAAGGTAAGGCTCGCAACGATTTTCGCGGCACAGGGGACAGGACAAGAGCGACTCCGTGTTGTCGATGATAATAAGCGGCGTATTGTATCAGGACAAATAAAAAGGCGGTAGAGCTGTGCTCTACCGCCTGCTAATCTGAGCGCCAATAAATTGGACACTTCTCCCTTCGACTTTTAATGCAAGTCTCTTTTTATTATTTTTGTTGTCACTTTCCCTATTGTTTTTATTATTTAACTTCCTTGAGACTTTATTTTTATCGGCCTTCCTGACGCTTTTTTAGTCTTCCTTGCTTCGCATTCTAAGATGCGTATTGTTAGCACACAATTCCGTCGCCTTTAACTTCCTGATTTACTGCATTTCCATGTTGTTGTTGCCTTGCGACATTGGATAATTTACGCGTTAATAATTTTGTTACAACTAATTTATATGATATTTCTTTGTTTTTTTTGAACCGTATTTAGGTAACCCTTTTTATTACATGATATTAGGCTATTTTTTTAAATCATTTTAAGCCTAAACTCACATCGAAATATGGACAATGTCTCACAAAACAATTGAGACATTGTCCATTCTCTTTGAACATAAAAAAAGCAGCCTAAGCTGCTTTTTTTATGTTCATTAAGTTCGCTCTCGAACTTAGTGCAAACCACCCAGATACTTCGACAGGATCTCAATGTCCTTGTCGGTCAGCTTCTTGGCGATGTCGCTCATCATGCCGTTCGGATCGTTGCGGCGCGTACCGTCACGGAACTTCACCAACTGACCCTTGATATAATCTGCATGCTGGAATGAGACTTTAGGGAACTTAGCCAGGCCGTTACCGTTACCGCGCGGACCATGACAGGCAGTACACGCAGGAATACCACGCTCTGCATCGCCAGCCTTGTACAGTTTCTTGCCCGCTTCCACCACGTCTTCAGGCGTTTCACCGGCTTTCATATTTAATGAAGAGAAATAGACTGCCAGGTCTTTCATGTCCTGATCGCTCAATGGCATGGCCATACCGCTCATCACAGGATCCATACGACCTTCCTTGCCACCGGAAACCATACCTTGTTTCAGGTCAACCAGCTGCTTATAGATGTATTCTGCATGCTGACCCGCCAGCTTTGGATACATAGAAACCACTGAGTTACCGTCGGCGCCGTGACAAGCCGCACACACTGCAGATTTGTCTTTACCCGCGTTGATATCGCCTTCGAATGCCGCCGCGTTGTTTGCAGTCAGCATACCCACCAACATAGTCAAAGATAGTGCTATTTTTTTCATGTTGAATTCTCTGTTTCAGACCCTGTAAAGATTTACCATCTGTAAAAGATGCAATCCCACTATTCTACACGATAATATTTTCTCTGGCACGTTTTCCGACCGGATTAAGCTTATAATTTATAGGGGTTTGATTAGTTTATTAATCCAAATACCTGTTTCGGGTTGGCGATCTGTATCATCCCCGGCCCCGTAAGCGCTTTTTATGGTGCACCAGATGGTATAAAATAACCCGTTCCGGACGTTTAAGATGCGTTCGCTGTTGTCTTTTAGCCAAGTTGAGGAAATTCAGTGCTTAAATCTCGTGTTAAATATAGTGCGGCCAGTTTTATTACCAGTGCGCCTGATATTTCAAAATTGCCTGCAGATACCGGGATTGAAGTCGCGTTTGCCGGTCGTTCCAACGCCGGTAAATCGAGCTCGCTTAATACCCTGACCGACCAGAAACTGGCGCGTACCAGTAAAACCCCGGGTCGCACTCAATTGATCAACGCCTTTGATCTCGGCAACGACATGCGTTTGATCGATTTGCCCGGATACGGTTTTGCCAAGGTGCCGCTGGAAATGAAAAAGAAGTGGCAAAAATCACTGGGTGAATACCTGCAAAAACGCGAGAGCCTGAAAGGCTTGGTTGTCTTGATGGACATCCGCCATCCGCTGAAAGATCTCGATATGGATCTGATCAACTGGGCCGTCGGCAGCGAAATTCCGATTCTTGCGCTGCTCACCAAGGCCGATAAGTACAAACAGGGCAAGCGTAAAAGCGAGGTACTGAGAGTGCGTCGTGAACTCGCCGAGCTGGGTGGCGATATCAAGGTTCATGCCTTTTCGGCCCTGAAGGGCACCGGCCTTAACGAACTGGCTAAAATCCTGGATGTCTGGTTCCTCGGAGAACCGGAATCTGTGCAGGAACAACCTGAGCAGCAAGAAGCTCAACAACAGGCCGATTAGGCCAGACGGTATTCCTCTCCCGCCGAACAAAGATAAAAATGTTCACCGCGCTGGCTGGCCTCCTCGGCCAGCGCATAATAAACATTGCGCCCCAACTTGGCTTCTACGCCATGAGCCAGTTTAAGATAAGGCAGATTTTGCCCGTTCTTCTCTTTCAGGATCAGCGGATGGGCCGGACCCAATACAAAATGGCGCTCCAGGTTGTCGGTAAACAGCATGACCCCCGGTTCCGGGTAGCGCCAGTTGACAATCAAAAAGGGCGCATCTTCGACCCGGATTTTCACCTTCTCCGCCGGTGTTTTGAGGTAATGTTCACCGGCTTCGACACACAGCACACCGGCAAATAACTTAACCAGTGCCAAACGCTTGATTTCACTGCCGGCGTAAAACCAGCGACCATCGGACGCAATGAACATATCCATTTCACCGCAATAAGGCGGGTTCCAGCTTGCCAACGGCGGCAATTCACCTTCCAGCTGCGCCATCAGGCGTCCGAGGTCGGTCATTTTCACCTCTTGCGCAGGGTCAGTACGAACGACACGGGCACGGCACGTCCGATCGAGGGCAGACCCGCCAGTTCCTGCAGCTTGGTGATACCGTCCGCCAGGGCAAAGTCACCTTCGTTGATGATAACCGGCATCAGGGACGACACGGTGAGATCGCCGTTTTCTGCCTTGTGCACCAGCACATCAACGGAAATCTCCTTACTTTGACCGTGCAGATTCAGCGTACCTTTAAGCCCCTTCAGCAACTGGGAACCGCCCTTTAACCCGGCAAGCTGCTTGTCCAGATCGGCCGTCAGGGTCAAAGCCGGGAACTTGCTGGTCTCGAACAAAAACTGCTGCATACGTTCGTTGCGGATGGGAATAAGGGTTTCCACACTGGCGAGATCTATGCTGAGGTTTAAGCGGCCCTTTTCATCGAGAGTGCCGGAAGCCTGTTTGAAATAATGGGCTTCGGCGACACTATTCTTTTTCAAGGAAACAAAATTAATCCGACTCAGCTCGTTATCGAGCTGCCAATCGGCCTGTGCAAATCCCGAGGCCATTAATAAAGCGGTTGATACACATAACGATTTAAGCATGACGCACTCTCCTTAGATAACTTGTCGCAATACTAGCATCTGAAAGGAAAAAACGAACGGGCGGAGAATAAAAAAAACGGCCTACCAAAAAGGCAAGCCGCTATAGCAATCTGGGGAGAAGCTATCAATACGCTGTATCTCCGAAACGGAAGATACATCATCAACAGGATGTCCTACAGAATGAGGACGGCGCGCACTCTACCAAATCGATTTGGTTAAATAAACCCTACTCAATTAAAGATTGGAATAATTGATGCAATAGCAACCAAAACAAACACTATATTTTCTCATTTGATATTTTTTTTACAAAAATTAACGCGCGTCCCGGAATTCCGCGGCATTACTTACGGTAATAAAAAACGGCGCCATTGCGCTAATGCCGTTCACTTAAGGTGAGCGGCATTGTTATTTTTGGGGTAACGCTGTGGTCGTGCTTTCACTGTTCTTGGGAAGGTTCGCTCCCGTCTCGGCGCCAGTATCAGCCTTTCTGCCATGGCATGGAGATGTTTGAACTG
>JBNKEN010000122.1:0-2978 GCA_050288805.1 Pseudoalteromonas sp. | reverse complement strand
CGGTGGAGTTCGGGCCCGCAACTAACTGGTTATGGGGTCTGGGCACCGACCTCAAGTTGTCGGCATTTCAATACGCCAAGCTGAGCGCCTACTACAAAGATCATGATGAGGGCGACAGTGCCGCGCAGCTGACCTTCTCCTGGGGGCTTCCCTTCGGCGACGGCGCCTGGCTGTATGACGGCTTTATCGATATCGTCAGCGAGTACGATTTGGATAACGGCTTTACCTCCAAGGCGCAGATGAACTTTACCTCACAGTTGAAATACAACCTGGGCAAACCGCTCAACCTCGCTACGCCTCTGTATGTCGGTATCGAATACGTATACTGGATCAACAAGTTCGGTATCGACGGCGTTGATGAGAAGAACGTCAACCTGCTGCTCAAATATCACTTCTGATGAAATAAGGCCGCACATTGCGGCCTTATTCTTTTCTTCTCTGCACGAAGAGAAACGCTTGCGGGCGGGGTTGCTATTTTAGCGGCTCGCTGACGGGCTCCGCTGCCGTTTTGTGTGGCGCCAACTGACGAGCGATTTCCGGTGCTATTTTTTCAGCCAAAGCGGCGTGCTTCTTATGCAACACATGGTAGGCATGGGAATCGAACAGGGGAAAAACGGTCAGGTGACTCAATTCCTTCGGGATTGGCCAGTCCTTCGACATGACGTAGATGGCATAATCGAAATGCGCGCTGGTAAGCAGGGCGGGCAGCTTGCCGAGGAAGTTGACGTTGTAAAATTGAGTATCTTGGGTTTGCGGATACTTGGCCTTGATCACCCGCATAGACTGATCGGTGGACACCAAGGTGACTTTTGAATCGCTGAGCACCGAATGATCGCAGCGTAGCTTCGGCTGACACAAAAGCACAAAGCGCACCGCGGTAAGCGGCGGTCCTACCTTAATAATGTTGTTGAAGGGGGCGAAAATTTCCTCGGCCAGCAGTACGTCGCCGTCGGTGATCCCGGCGTCAATCAGCTGTAACAGGCGATTTGCCGGCATTTCCACAAAGTGTGCCTGAATGCCCGCTGCCTGGTAGGCGTTTTTTATAATCGGCAGCGCCAATCCCGTTATACTCGGGTGGTTCAGATAGGAAATCTCGAGTACGTCGGTTTGCGCCGGGAATACTCGCAGCGGAAAAAACACTAAAAATACCAGAACCAGTGAAAAACGCAGCAAAGGCCCTTCCTTCGAACTCGTTGATTGGTTTAATAATACGCCAATTTTCGGGACGGGGCGACGGCAATCCGAGGCGATTTTGATTTAGCTCATTGGGCGGCGGTGGCGCTGTTGCTTGTCAGCATTGCGGCCGCGGTGTTAACCATGTCGTCCATGTCTTCCCTGTGTACATAGATGCCGTCGTTAAGCAGGCGGCTGAGACCGTGCAGGGTGGCCCAGACGGTCTGGGTTACGCGCAGGGTTGGCTGCTGTTGGGTGAGTATGTGTTGCTGCTGCAGCGCTTCGGTCCAGCTTACCATCAGCTTGAAGCTGGCGCGTGAGGTTTCTTTTAGCGACTGCGTCGCTTCGCCCAGTTTCCAGATCTCTTTGCCGTACATCAGGTCGTAGGTTTCCGGGTTGTCGCTGGCAAAGTGCAGATAGCCCCTTACGTAGTCAGCAAACGGCTTGCCCAGCGGGACTTCATCACGAAACCGGGTCAGCAGCCGGGACTGTTCGGCAAAGCCTGCTTCGGCGATGGCGCAGAGCAATTCATTCTTATCCTTGAAATGATGATAAGGCGCGGTGCGAGACACTCCGACCTTGTCGGCGAGTTTGCGCATCGACAAGGCATCGACGCCGCCCTGGTGAATTATCTCTGTAGCGGCCTTGAGCAGGGTAGAGTGAAGATCGCCGTGATGATATTTTTTACTGTGCACCGCTAGGTCCGTTGCTTGAATCGACAATGGCAATCTATCAGTGGATCTTGACAGTGTCAAAAAAGACGCTTATTTTGACTCTAACTTGACACCGTCTAGATTTGCAAACGAGGGAAATATGACCACTCATCCGCTCTATCCGAACCTGCTTATGCCGCTCGATCTCGGCTTTACCACCCTGAAAAACCGCATCCTGATGGGATCGATGCACCTTGGCCTAGAAGAGTTGCCCGGCGGGTTCGAACGCATGGCGGCGTTTTATGCCGCCCGGGTACGCGGTGGCGTGGGCCTGATAGTCACGGGCGGCATCGGGCCGAACCCGGAAGGCGCGGTGTTTGAAAACGGCGCGCTGATGGCGAGTGAGCGGGACGTAGCGAATCACAGGATCATTAGCGATGCGGTGCATGCGGCGGGCGGCAAGATCTGCATGCAGATCCTGCACACCGGACGCTATGCTTACAACCCGAAACTGGTGGCTCCGTCGCCGATCCAGGCGCCTATTAACCCGTTCAAACCGAAGGAATTGAGCGACGAGGACATAGAACAGCAAATTCTGGATTTTGTCAGAAGCGCCGAGCTGGCGTGTGAGGCCGGTTACGACGGGGTTGAGATCATGGGCTCGGAAGGGTATTTCATTAACCAGTTTATCGCCAGGCGCACCAACCAGCGTGAAGATGCCTGGGGCGGGGAATATCAAAATCGCTGCCGGCTGGCGGTTGAAATCGTGCGCCGGGTGCGTGAGGCGGTGGGCGAGAAATTTATCATCATTTATCGCCTTTCCATGCTGGATCTGGTGGAGCATGGCAGCAGCCTTGAAGAGGTGGTAGAACTTGGCCAACAGATAGAAAAGGCCGGTGCAACGCTGATTAACACGGGGATCGGTTGGCATGAGGCACGCGTTCCGACGATCGTTACTAAGGTGCCGCGGGCGGCGTTTACCTGGGTCACGGCCAAGGTGCGCAGTTCACTGTCGATTCCGGTGATCACCTCGAACCGCATCAATACGCCGGACGTGGCCGAAGCCGTGCTTGCGCGCGGTGATGCCGACATGGTTTCGATGGCCAGGCCGTTTCTGGCGGACCCGGATTTTGTCGTCAAGGCCGAGCAGGG
>JBNKEN010000121.1:0-5063 GCA_050288805.1 Pseudoalteromonas sp. | reverse complement strand
CAACAGAGAGTAGCATTTTTTTCATTATATTTAGCTCCGAACCCTTTTTTTATTGTTCTATATAAAAACGTGTGTTTGGTTATTAATAAGACATTAGACCAGTTTAAGTTAACGTAATCTGTACCTTTTCGCCACTATAATTTTGCAAATTAAACCGATAACTTGTCATCGCATTGTGATAAAATCCGCGAAATTTATTTTTCCTACTGTTTACCATGCAAGATTATCAAGCACAGCCCAATGCGCTCAAAGATAAAGTGATTCTGGTAACCGGTGCCGGCGACGGTATCGGCCGGGTTGCCGCCATCAATTACGCAAAATACGGTGCGACCGTGATTTTACTCGGAAAAACCACCGCCAAACTCGAAGCCGTATACGACGAAATCGTCAACGCGGGCTACCCGCAGCCGGCGATCGTTCCGCCGGATTTGTACGGTGCAACCAAGCAAAACTACCGTGATCTTGCCGCCACCATAGATCAGCAGTTCGGCAAACTCGACGGCTTGCTGAACAATGCCGGTTTGCTCGGCTCGCTCGGCCCGCTTGAGCACTTCTGCTCATCAACCTTTGAAAAGATAATGAAGGTCAATGTAACCGCCACGGCGCTGCTGACCAAGGCAATGTTCCCGGTGCTGCGTAAGGCTCCCCACGCATCGGTTATTTTCACCTCATCCGGTGTCGGTCGCGAAGGCCGCGCATTCTGGGGCGCCTACGCGATTTCCAAATTCGCGACCGAGGGCATGATGCAAACCTGGTCGAAAGAAGTAGACAAGACCAATATTCGCGTCAACTGCATCAATCCAGGCGCCACGCAAACCGCCATGCGCGCCAGCGCCTTCCCCGGGGAGGACAGAAGCAAGCTGGCCCAACCCCAGGATCTGATGCCGACTTACCTGTATCTGATGAGCGACGACGCCATCGATGTCAACGGCCAGTCGCTGGACGCTCAGAAAAAATAACAGCAGCACAAATAAAAAAGCCGCGATATTCGCGGCTTTTTTATTTAACGGCGTTTTTATTTAACGACGTTTGGGTTGCTTAACCCGTTGATTGTGCTTTTTCACCGCCTTGCGGATGCGATTGATCTTGGCACGCTTGTCCTTGCGTTTTTCCGGCATCACGGACAGCTTGGTCTGGGTTTCAGGGCGCATCGACACCAGCTTACGCAAATAATTGACCTGAGCCAGCGGTAGCTCTTCCCATCCGCCCTGCGGCAGACGCTTGCTGAGTTCGAGCTGACCGTAACGGATACGAATAAGACGAGATACTTCAACGTCCTGCGACTGCCACAAACGCCTTACTTCGCGGTTACGCCCTTCGGTCAGGGTTACGTTAAACCATCTGTTAAGACCTTCGCCACCCTGCGGCTTGATAGACAAAAAGCGCGCCGGGCCGTCTTCGAGCTCGACACCCTGAGTCAGGGTTTTCAGGGTCTGGTTGGTTACCTCACCGAATACCCGTGCGGAATATTCCCGCTCAACCTCGTAGCTCGGGTGCATCAGGCGATTGGCCAGTTCACCGTCGTTGGTAAACAGCAGCAAACCCGAGGTGTTGATATCGAGACGACCGATGGCTATCCAACGATCGCCGTCGACACGAGGCAGACGATCGAACACGGTGCGGCGACCTTCCGGATCTTTACGGGTACAGAGTTCCCCTTCCGGTTTGTGATACATCAGCACCCGGCAGATGCGTTCCTGCACGGCCTCGATTTTCACGATATGACCGTCGACGCGCACCAGCTGACCCGGCTCGACCCGATCACCAAGGTGGGCGACCTTACCGTCAACGCTGACGCGGTTCGCCTCTATGTATTTTTCCATTTCCCGTCTTGAACCCACGCCTGCACGGGCCAAGACCTTTTGTAACTTTTCACTCATTCTGACGGTTCACTCACTGAAGGGTCGTTGATAAGCTGGCTCAGTTGGCTGCTCTGTTGCTCCGGTAATGGAGGCAGTTCATGCAGTCCGGCCAGCGAAAAATAATCTAAAAATGCGTTTGTCGTTGCGTACAGGGCCGGTCTTCCCGGCACCTCTTTATGCCCGACCACCTTAACCCAGCCGCGCTCAAGCAGGCTTTTAATGATGTTGCTGCCGACCGCAACGCCTCTTACCTGCTCTATTTCACCTCGGGTGATAGGCTGGCGATAGGCGATAAGCGACAGGGTTTCTAAAAAGGCTCGCGAATATTTCGGCGCTCTTTCCTGCCAAAGCGCCTGCAACCAGGGACTGAGACTCGGACAGGCCTGAAAGCGATAGCCGGAGCCCACCTCAACCAGGCGTATGCCTCGGGTCTGGTAATGGGTTTCCAGGGTATCCAGCGCGGTACCGATACGCTGCATCGACACCTGAAAATCGGCCAGTACGGTTTCCTTGAGCTGACGTTTATTCAATGGCCTTCCCGCCACAAACAGCGCCGCTTCAATCAATTCCACCAACTGCTCATCCGAAATCCGCCGCCCGGTCACCTTTCACCTTCGCTTTTTGCCTACGCAAATATCCGGCTATTATGACAGAGTTATCCCTTGCGGGGAAAATTATTCTGTAATTTGTGCGTCTTGTTTCAGGCGCAGATGAATAAGGCTTCCCGGCTCTGCCTGCTGGCACAGAATCAGGCCTTCCTTGAGCAATTCCAGCATCGCGATAAAGGTTACCACCACCCCGCTGCGCCCTTCCTCGGCATTGAAAAACTGCTCAAACGACAGATAGCCCTGCTCGCCGGATAAACGAGCCAAAATCCGACTCATGCGCTCACGGGTAGACAGGGTTTCCGGTGTGATATGGTGATGCTCGAAATTCGCGGCCCGCGCCATCACATCGCCAAGGGCTAAGGTAAGTTCCTTTAATGCGACATCGGGAAAAACCAGTAAAGGAGTGCAATTTTCCGCCACCAGCGCCTCGGCGACGAAAAGATCCCGTCCTTCCCGGGGAATTTCATCGAGCCTTTCAGCCGCGCGTTTAAACTGTTCGTATTCCTGCAGCCGCCTTACCAGTTCGGCACGCGGATCGTCTTCCTCCGCTTCCAGTTCCTTATGCACCGGCAACAAAAGACGGGATTTGATTTGTGCCAGCAAGGCCGCCATCACCAGGTATTCACCGGCGAGTTCGAGTTTGAGATCTTTCATCAGCTCCACATAGCTGACGTATTGCTGGGTAATGCTGTGTATCGGCAGTTCGAGAATATCGAGCTTATGGCGTTTGATAAGATAAAGCAGCAGATCCAATGGGCCTTCAAACGCTTCCAGCACCACTTCCAGCGCATCGGGCGGAATGTAGAGGTCTTCCGGCTTGTCGACCACCGCCTTACCGTGCAAAAACCCGAGCGGCAGCTTTTGCTGCACCGGATTATCGTCGCTGAGGACGCTCGGGTTTTCGCTTATCGCATTCACATTTACTGCTCAAACGGTGAGGTGTCACCACAGCCGCGGCGCAGGATTTCTATCTCATCTTCGGACAGGTCCACCACGGTCGTGGCCTGCTCGGTGAGGTAGCCGCCATGAATGATCAGGTCGACCTGCTTCTCCAGCCGGTTGCGGATCTCATCCGGATCGGATTCGGTAAACTGTTCGCCGGGTAAAATAAGCGACACCGACATCAACGGCTCACCGAGTTCCGCCAGCAGCGCCTCGGTGATGGGGTGCGTCGGCACGCGTATCCCTATGGTTTTTTTCTTTTCGTTGAGAAGACGCCTCGGAACTTCTTTTGTGCCCTTGAAGATAAAGGTATACGGCCCCGGCGTGTTGTTTTTAATCAGGCGAAAACGCTGGTTATCAACCCGGGCATAGGTCGCCAATTCGCTGAGATCTCGACACATCAAGGTAAAGTTGTGGGATTTATCCAAACCGCGGATCCGCTCGATACGTTCCATCGCCTGTTTGTTGCCAAGGCTGCAACCGAGTGCGTAGCCGGAATCGGTGGGATAAACCATCACACCGCCCTGCCTGACGATGTCAATCGCCTGACGGATAAGGCGAGACTGCGGGGTTTCCGGATGAACATGAAAAAACTGACTCATAATATTCCCTGCTGTTTAGCATTCCCATGCCTGCCAAACCGGCTGGCAGTCTTTAGGTAAATATAGGTTTTTTCCAAGGTCAGACCAAGTCGTCGGGCCATGAAAATCGGAGCCCTGCGAACAGCTTAACGCATACTCACGGCTCAGGGCCGCGAGAAATTGCCGTTCACTGGGCGCTTGTTGCGGCTGTGCCACCTCAAGGCCATCGCCGCCGGCCCCGCTGAAGGTATCGAGCAGCTTGCGCAGCCACTTGTTCGACATATTGTAGCGTCCGGGATGCGCGACCACCGCCTGACCACCGGCCTTTTGAATCGCGTTCACCGCCGTTTGAATATCGCACCAGTTGCTGGGCACATAACCGATTTTGCCGCGCCCGAGGTATTTTTTGAATACCCCCTGCACGGATTTCGCAACCCCGAACTCGACCAGGTAACGGGCGAAGTGCGCCCGGGTCACATAGGCGTCGCCGGCATGGCGCCGGGCGTTGTCATAGGCGGCGGTGATGCCGTTTTTCTCCAGCCGTCGACCGATTTCTTGCGCACGGACCTCGCGTTTTTGCTGCTGCTCGGCAAGCAGCGACGCTAAATCGGGGTTTTCCACATCAACATTAAGTCCGACGATATGGATTTCAAAGCTTTCCCAGCGCGTCGAAATCTCCACCCCGGCTATCAGTTTGAGCGGCAGTTCATTGGCGCTGATATATTCGCGCGCCTCAAAAATACCGCTCACCGTATCGTGATCCGTGATAGCGAGCACATCAACCCCCTTCTCTACGGCGCGTTCAAGCAGGCTTGCGACATCAAGCTGTCCATCCGAATGGGTACTGTGACTGTGCAGATCGTATTTGGGCGAGGCCGACATGGTAAGGAGATATTCCACATTTAATTGTAATTTTCGCGCCATTATAACCGTTTTGCCGGGTGAAATCCGATTTAGTTTTAAATATTCCCTTGACACCTGCGGGACATCTGCGTTTTACTGAACCCATCACAGACACAAGGTAACATTTTATGTTTCAGCAACTTCACACCCAAGCTTCTATCTGGTGG
>JBNKEN010000120.1:0-4818 GCA_050288805.1 Pseudoalteromonas sp. | reverse complement strand
ATTGCAGCCATACGCACTCCGACTGCAGGAACGCCGCACGCCCGCCCTCGCCGACCGCCTTCCAGCAATTGGTGTTGCCCGACTGCGACCATTCCTTCGCCATATGGGTACTGAAGGGAATATACAGCTCTTCCGGTTCATCGAAGGCGCCGGTGGTCAGATCGTAAAACTTGGGCAGCGGCGCCCAGTCGTTCAGCACCCCGACGACACGAAACAGTTCGGCGCCGAAACGGACATTTTTACCCACCGAGTTTTCACCGCCGAACAGGCGCTGATTGGTTTCCTTCGACAGCACGGTTACGAACCCCGCATTGCGATCGTCCTCGTCGCTCCAGGCACCGCCATACAGAAACGGCACCTCGAACATAGGGAAAAAGTCGGCATAATTGGTGCGCGCCGTGGCGAGAAACGGTTTTTCCTCGCTGATGGCGGCATCCGCTTCAATCACCTGCGCGGTACGGCTTTGGATGGTCTGGCGATATTGACCGTTGTCCCTGATAAGCGCCGTAGCGTCCATATAGGTCAGCTGATCGGGCGGTTCATTGGGCTCGTTATAGGCATTGTTGGGATCCCAGCTGTCTAGCTGCACCGCGAAAAGCTGGTCGCCCTTATGGGGAATCGGGTTCGATCCCATCAGGTAATTCACCGTGATGGTGGTCATGGCGGCCCCTATGCCCAGCCCGATAGCCAGCACCATCAGGGCCACCATCACCGGGGTCTTGCGCATGCTGACCAGCGCCAGTTTTAAATAATATGCGAACATAACGACTCCTACGCGATGGCCCGAGCGGTATGGGGTAAGGCTTCGACACGCCCGTCCTTAACCTGAATTATGCGGCCCGCCTGTTCGGCCTGCTCCGGATCGTGAGTTACCATAACGATGGTGGTGCCGACCTGGTTGATCTCCTTGAGCAGCGTCATCACGCCTTCCGCCATATGACTGTCGAGGTTACCGGTCGGTTCGTCCGCCAGTAAAAAGCAGGGTTGGCCAGCCAGCGCCCGCGCGATTGCGACACGCTGCTGCTGCCCCCCCGACAGTTGGTTGGGATAATGTTTCATGCGACCGGCCAGACCCACCTGCTCCAGCGCCTGCTCGATGCGGCGTCTGCGCTCGGCTGCATTAAAACCACGATAACGCAGCGGCACGTCGACGTTGTCGAACAGGTTGAGTTCGGGGATCAGGTTAAAACTCTGGAACACGAAACCGATTTTTTCGTTGCGCAGACGCGAACGCGCCACGTCGTTCAGTTTGCTGACATCCTGGCCGTCGAGCAGGTATTGGCCGGAATCGAACCCTTCCAGCAGACCGGAAATGTTCAAAAAGGTGGTTTTTCCCGAACCGGACGGCCCCGTCACTGCTACGAATTCACCGGCGTTTACATTCAGGCTGAATTCCTGCAGCGCCTGGGTTTTGACCGTATCCGTAAGATACGCCTTGGAAAGGTTGTTCATCTGTAACATGACTGAGTTCCTATTGTGTCAGCGCGACGCGCTCTGCATTATTGAAAGATTCGGTATTGGATATGATCACCCGATCGCCAAGCTTCAAACCGCCGGCGACCTCCACCTTCGACAGGCTGCGCGCCCCCGTGGTAATGGAAGTACGATAGGCCATGCCATCCCTGACGACATAGGCATAGCGGCCGCTGTAGCTGTCGAGGAACTGGCCGCGCGGCAAATACAGCACGTCGGTTTTTTGTTCCAGCAACACCCGGGTCGTCAGTCGCTGGTTCTGGCGCAGCCCCTGAGGCGTCACCTCATCGAAGCGCACCTTGGCACTGACCTGGTTGTTGATAATTTCCGGGGCAATGGCGACCAGGGAGCCGTAAAACGCCTCGCCGTTAAACAAAATTTCGCTCTTCATGCCAAGCGCCAGATCGTCGGCGTAGCTTTCCGGCACATCCAGTTCCAGTTCGAACTGTGACAAATCGACCACGTTCAGCAGCGCCTGGTTCTTGGCCACGGTATTTTTCTGTTCCACTTCCCGGTTACCGACAAGCCCGGTCACCGGTGAGCGGATCTCGAGCGCCAGAACCTGGCGTTCCAGCTCGCTGACCTTGAGACGCTGGGAATTAACCTCCTGCTGACGGGTCTTGACCTCAAAGGCCAGACTCTCATTCAGCAAGTCGATTTCCTTCAGAACATGGGCATGTTCAAGCTCGGCGTTTTGCAGATCGTCCTTGGCCTTTTGGAAGTCGATGTCGCTGATCAGCGACTGGGAAAATGCGTTGTCGGCTCTGCGTTTTTCGCGTTGCGCCGCATTCAGGGTAACCATCGCCTTATCGACATCCTTCTGCTTCGCCAGCGTCTGCGATTTGGCATCGATCTTCTGGCGATCCAGCAGGCTTTCAAGGCGGGTCAGGTTGGCTTTTTCCTGGCGAAACTCGCTTTGCAGTTCCGGGCTGTCGATGGTCGCCAGCAGCTGGTCTTTTTCCACCGTATCGCCGGCGTCCACCAGAAAGGTCACCGTCCCCTGGGCCGGGCTGTAGAGTACCGGGCGCACCGCGGCAACCACCCGGGCCTGTACCGAAATGTCGCGGGAGAAATCGCCGCGCTCAACGGCGGCAATCCGCAAACGTTCCGCCGAAACGGTATGATCGGCACTCGACCATTGACTGAGCGCCGGCATCACCGCAACGCTTCCCGCCACCAGTAAACCGGCGGCAGCCAGGGCGAGGATCAGTTTTTTCTTTGATTTAACCGGCGTGATGACTTCATCCTGCCCGCTGGTGTCCGCTATCTTATGCATTCCGTTTCCTATTCATGACGCGCGTTTTATCTGTTAGTCGCAATCCTATGAAAAAAAGTTTAAAAATGATTTAAATAGGTGTAAGAAAGAATGAATGATGTTACGAAACAGACACATATGAACTCTCACCAGCAAAGCCTGATCTACCTCCATAGCGCCGTACTGCTGTTTGGCGGCACCGCCCTGTTCGCCAAATTGATTGGTTTAGGAGCGCTCGATATCACGGTTTACCGCGCGGGCATTGCCGCTCTTGTGATCTGGCTGCTGCTGATGGTGCGCAAACAAGCGGTGCGTTTACGCAGCATCAAGGACTATGGCATTGCCCTGCTGCTCGGGGTGATCGTCGGCATTCATTGGGTCACCTATTTTGCCGGCATGCAGCTGGCCGGAGTGACCATCGGCATCATCGCGTTTTTCACCTACCCGGTGATCACGGTTTTTCTCGAGCCCCTGATAGAGCGCAAAAAGCCGAAGGCAAAAGATATCGCGAGCGCCGCAGTGGTGATGCTGGGTATCTATCTGCTGGTGCCCGCAGGAAGCGGCGGCAGCGACGTCACTCTGGGCATTATCACGGGTATCGTCTCGGCCTTCTTTTTTGCCACCCGTAACCTCATCCACAAACGTCATTTCATACATTACAGCGGGCCGCAAACCATGTTCTACCAAACCCTGGTAGCAAGCCTGATACTGTGCGCCTTTTTGCAAGTACCGCCCACCGAAGTCAGTGCTTACGACGGCGGTCTGCTTTTATTGGCGGGGGCCGTTTTTACCGCCATGCCCCATTCCCTGTTCGCCGCCAGCCTGCGCGAACTGTCGGCCACCACCGCAGGATTAATTTCTTGTCTGCAACCCTTGTACGGTTCCATTCTGGCGATTATCCTGCTCAAGGAAAGGCCTGATTTGCTGACCCTGACAGGCGGAACCTTAGTGATCAGCGCCGCCTTCTATGAAACCTGGTCGGTCAGCAGGAAACGACGTATATGATGAAAATATTTGCCCACCGCGGCGCCAGTGGAAATTACCCGGAAAATACCAAAAGCGCCATTTTAAGTGCGCTGGAAACAGGCGTCGACGGCATCGAACTCGACGTGCAAAGCTGTCTTGACGACTACGCCATCATTCACGACACCTGGCTGGATCGCACCACCAACGGCCAGGGAAAAGTGAACGCAACTTGCCTTGCAGATCTGAAAAAGCTCGATGCGGGCAACGGCGAAACTATTCCCGATCTGCAGCAGGTGATCGACTGGGTAGAGAACAAGACCCTGTTGAACCTGGAACTCAAGCACACCTTTTCCCTCGACAAGTTCGTCTCCGTTATCGAAGAAAACGTAAGTGCCGGGCGTCTCAGCCGCGACAACCTGCTGGTGTCCTCGTTCGACCATCACCAGCTGCAATGGCTCAAGCAAAAATTACCCTGGGTCAAGATAGGCGCCCTGACCGCGTCCATTCCGCTGTATTACGCGGAATTCGCCCAGAAACTGCATGCGTTCAGCATTCACATGGATAAAAACTTCGTCAATCATGAGTATGTCGCCGATGCCAAGGCTCGCGGGCTGGAGGTGTACGCCTACACTGTGGATAAGCAGGAAGACATAGAACAGATGCTGGAACTCGGTATCGACGGTATCTTTACTAACTTTCCCTGCAACAGCAAAATGCTATTAAATATTTGATAATATGATGATTTGGTCGATACTAAATAATTGTTTTCAAGGCAAAGTAATGACTGCTGAACAGGGATACTATGAGCGGGTTTATGCGGATTTATAACTTAATAGAACAAACGTTTTTCTTCACACTGTCGCGCAAGATCATCGGAAACCTGGGTTTTATTTTCCTGTTCCAGGCCATTACCCTCTACTGGCTGTACGGCGAATTGGGCGCAAAGGAAGGCGGTCAAACCGGCTTCTGGCTGCTGACCCTTTTGATCCTCGGCGGCTTTATCTTCACCGTATTCTACATGCGCTACCTGATAGTCAGGCCGGTGCAGGCCATGCGCGATACCCTGGTGCAGATCAACCGCAAGGACGGCGACCTGTCGGCCCGCCTGCCCGCCTTTACCTATG
>JBNKEN010000119.1:0-5363 GCA_050288805.1 Pseudoalteromonas sp. | reverse complement strand
AGCCCACCAAAGATGTGTGCGGCTCGTTGGACGACGCCAAACTGGATGCATCGCAATACTTCAACCAACAGCAGCTTATTGAGATCCATACCATCAGCGCCCTGCGACCCATTGATATCTGGCAATACGATTACGATCTCGAGGAATGGAAACTGGTATAGGAAACTCTTTTTTAAGGTCGCTTCCGGGTTTTATCCCCAGCCTCAACCAAGCCCGATATCGCGTCTTTGCATATAGGCAAGCAGGCTTTTAGCATCCAAATCTTCACTATTTTCCAACCCTGAAACCGTACCTTTCTGTACTTCCTGGTTTTTATGCTGACCGAGCTTTTCTTTACCCTGAATACTGTTGATCTCGATTTCAATCCCGCAGATCCCCTTTATCAGCTTATCGCGATAGGTATCGGGATACATGATCTTATCTTCAAGCAGGCGGGGTTCGTATTTCCGTAACAGCACATCGAGCGAAGCGAGCGTATCCGCCTCATCGAGAATTTTCGCGCGCCCTTTGACATGGACCGCGGCATAATTCCAGGTCGGCACGGCAGGACTTTCGCCGTACCAGTATGGGGAGATATAACTATGCGGCCCGTTGAATATCACCAGTACCTCACTGCCGTCGAGGGTTTTCAGCATGGGGTTGTTGCGCGGCAGGTGCCCTGTCAATACCAGGCCATTCGACCGGTTTTCCAAAACTAACGGGGCATGGCTTGCCTCCAGGTGCTTGTCGAAAAGCACGGCGAAACCATAGCTGGAAATAAAATCTGTCAGCATCTCTGTTTCAGAGATGGCCCACTTTGACTGAACGTGCATTAGTACTTCCTTTTTTACTGCCACGCATTACACTGGTGAAGAGTCATGCCATTTGAGGTGGAAGTATGCCAGACAAACCGGTTCCTGAAAACTCACCGCTGCATCGGATTTTTGTTAAAAATCAAAGTAAAGTAGTGAAAACACAACGGGTTGGCAGGGTACTTACCAGTATGGCCTCAGATCAGCATATCCTGATTGCCCGGTTGCTCCAAAAATGGCTGGAAGAAGATTCAAACAAGCGCAATCGCAGGCGCTAATCTGCTATTACTGGTAACGCTGTGATATTTCTTGTTTCACCTTACCGGGGATGGTTGCAAGTGCCCTTCCCAGTTCTTCACCAAGCGACGCGCGAGATTCGATGTAACCTATAAACTGTGGTTCGCTGTGCAACAGATCGTCGAGTAACGCCACATTGATATGATTTTTTATGATCATTTTTTTTGCCCAGCGCTGGTCAACTAAAATGGCGTCGACCCGCCGATTGATCAACAAAGCGAAAAATGTGTTGGCGTCTTCATCGGTCGTTTCATAATAGGAGCGTTTGATGATCCTGTGGCCCATGGCGTCGAGCTTTTCGTACACGGCGTCCGGATAATCGTATTCTTCTGCGATCATCAACTGCAGGCGCTTCGCCTTCTTCATCTCTTCGAGTGATGTAAATTCGCCTTTTCTGACCGCAAAGGTGAGATCCCATGAGGCCAGGGTTTCATTGATCATTTTCAACTTGTCTGTTTTATCGACATGTAATGTGAAGTCCCGCCTGCCGCTGCGAACATCGTCGACGCAACGCTTATAGGGCAGTTCTTCAAACTCCACCTCTCGCTTTAGCGTTTGCGACGCGTAACGAACCAGATCAACCACTATCCCGTGGGCCTGCAGGTTTTCGTCTACATAGCTGAACGGCCACCAGCGCTCAAAGCACACCCGAACGGGGGACGTTTCTTCGGCGCTTTGCGCATTGGCTGACAACGCAATAAAGAATATACATAGCAAGGCTCTAATCACTCGGCAACTCTCACCTGTTAGTCGAAGGCAACTCAGCCGCAATCCACTACGCTAAGCCCCTGATATTAAGCCTAACCCATAAAACAGGATATTCAATCCAGCGCCGATTATTTCACAACCACAACGAAAAAGGAGCCATCGGCTCCTTTGTATGATATTCGCATTATCAGCCGCGCTCGACGATGATCCTGAGCATCCGGCGCAGTGGCTCTGCCGCGCCCCATAACAGCTGATCGCCGACGGTAAAGGCAGAAATATATTTTGGCCCCATCGACAGTTTGCGGATCCGACCTACCGGAATGCTGAGTGTGCCGGTAACTTCCACCGGGCTCAGATGACGGGCGCTTAGCTCGCGGTCGTTCGGGATCACCTTCACCCATTCGTTATGGGATGCCAATATCGACTCGATTTTATCGATACTGATGTCCTCGCGCAGCTTAATGGTCATGGCCTGGGAATGGCAGCGCATGGCGCCGATACGAATACACAACCCGTCGACAGGCACCGGCGATTTGCTCGAACCCAAGATCTTGTTCGCCTCAACCTCGGCCTTCCATTCTTCTTTGCTCTGCCCACTCGGCATCGGCACATCTATCCAGGGGATCAGGCTGCCGGCCAAGGGCACACCGAACTGATCCTGCGGCAGGCTGCCGTCTCTGATCTTTTCGCTGACCAGTTTATCTATATCGAGAATGGCCGACGCCGGATCCGCGAGTTTATCGGCTACGACGCCGTGAATTTCGCCCATCTGCATCAGCAACTCGCGCATATTCCGCGCCCCGGCGCCGGAAGCCGCCTGATAGGTCATGGGGCTGACCCATTCGATGAGATCCTGTTCAAATAATCCCCCCAGCGCCAACAGCATGAGAGACACGGTACAGTTGCCGCCGACAAACGTTTTTACGCCCTGCTCCAGCCCTTGTTCAATGACATCGCGGTTGACCGGGTCGAGTACAATAATGCTGTCGTCCTTCATCCTAAGTGAAGATGCCGCGTCTATCCAGTAACCGCTCCAGCCTCGCTCACGCAAATGGGGGTACACCCGGTTGGTGTAATCGCCGCCCTGACAGGTGACGACCACATCCGTGTCGAACAAGGCATCGAGATCATAGGCATCGAGTAAAGAACTTGCCTCACCGCCGAATTCAGGCCCTAACTCGCCCGCTTGCGAGGTGGTAAAAAAACTCGCATCAATATCGTTAAAATCATTTTCCTGCAGCATTCGCTCCATTAATACGGAGCCGACCATGCCGCGCCAGCCAACAAAGGCGACTTTTTTCATAAATCTGAATTCCTAAAAACGTGAAAGAAAAAATATTGCGTGAGTTTTTAGACAGGGAACAAACATAGCACCGCCTGTTTGTGAAGACTAGCCAAGAATCGAGAACTTAAAATTATTTCATATGTCGGCCGGTGTTTGAGAAAGTATCCGGCGAGAAAAAGGTACAGAGGCATTTAAACCGCCCGTTGCAGCCAGATGTTAATAGCCCTTCTTATGCAGGCGCGAACTGGCGCCGACGGTTTTAACCATTTTGCCAAACTTTTTATCCTTATCGCGCCGTTCGGCGAGCGTTTCGCGGTTTCTGGCCTGTTCATTCAACAGCTTACGGTAATTAGCAAGGCGTCGGGCGCTCAGCTCCCCGCTCTCCAGTGCTTTTAGCACCGCACAACCGGGCTCTCCCGAATGTGAACAGTCACCGAAACGACAGGTTTGCGCCAGTGCGTCGATATCGGCGAACGTTTGTTTCACCCCCTCTTCGCATTCGGCAAGTTGTAATTCGCGCATTCCCGGGGTATCGATTAATACGGCACCCGAGGGCATAAAATGCATCGAACGAGCGGTCGTGGTATGTCGCCCCTTACCGTCGTCTTCGCGGATCGCTGCGGTTTTCTGATTTTCGCTTCCCAGTAAGGTATTAACCAGGGTCGATTTGCCGACCCCGGACGAGCCGAGTAAAGAGAGTGTTTGCCCTGCTCTGCACCAGATTTTCAATGCTTCACAGCCGGCTTTATCCAAGGCATTCACCGATTCCACCGTTAAAAGCGGGTCAAGCTTTTGCACCTGTTGTCTTTTTTCCTCGGCATCGGTCGACAGGTCCTGTTTGGTTAACACCACAACGGGTTCTACATTGGCCTCATGGGCCAACGCCAGGTAGCGCTCAATCCGATTCAGGTTAAAATCCTGGTTCAGGGCACAGACAATAAAAAGGGTATCAACGTTGGCGGCCAGCAGCTGTTCTTTCACCTGGGTGCCGGCGGCCTTGCGAGTGAACAGCGACTTGCGCTCCAGCAGACGAACAAAGTGCCCGTCGCCGTCAAGCAATAACCAATCACCCAGCGTCATATTCGGCAACGACACCGTCACCGCCAACCGGTGTGTTCCCTGCACGCTGCGCAGCAGATATTCGCTTCGGTGGTGAGCGACGACTCTGGCTATGATCGCCTGCTCGTATTCCTCGAGACTAAGCTGTTGTTGAAAACACGACTGCCAGCCCAAGCGATTAAGATCAATTTGCTCACTCATTGCAATTTCCTCATGGCCGCGAACGCACCTCGGCAAGCAAGGATTAAGAGACTACCGAAACGCCGCTGCGATTTTCACTTTGACGTACCTGCCACCTTTTCAAACGTGTTGCCTATCTCCCGATACAGTGCGTCCTTTTCCAGCGGTTTGGAAACATAGCCGTCGAAACCTTCTTTCTGGTAGCGTAACTTATCGTCATCGTAGGCGTTGGCAGTGACGGCTACCACCGGAAGGAGCGGTGCAAATTGTTTAATCTCTCGGCAAGCCGCCAGTCCGTCCATCATCGGCATTTGAATGTCCATCAGGATGAGATCCGGATGAAGTTGCCGCGCCAGTTCCACCGCTTTTTCGCCGTTTTCGGCTATCAACACGTCGGCCTTGGTCGGTGCCAGCAGGGCCTTGATCACCACCTGGTTGATCGGGTTATCCTCCGCCACCAACAGGGTTTTACCCTCAAGGTCGGGGACTTCCCAAACTCTATTTTCGTGAACGACATAGGCCTCATCGGATTTTTCCAGCGGCAGTGAAATGTAAAAGGTGCTGCCTTTACCCTCTTCACTCTCCACCCTGATGTCACCGCCCATCAGCCGCACCAGCGAACAGGTAATAGAAAGGCCAAGTCCGGTTCCGCCGAAACGCTTGGTGGTAGACGCATCGGCCTGCTCGAAACGCTGGAACAATCGGCCAAGGGCTTCTTTATTTATCCCGATGCCGGTATCTTTAACCGTAAAGCTGAGGCCCTTGTCGTTTGGTTGCGTGTCTACCGTCACCCAAACGTTGCCCGCTTCGGTAAATTTCACGGCGTTGGAAACCACGTTCAACAGCACTTGCCGAATCCGCATTTCGTCGCCCTTCCAGTATTGATGTGCGGCGTTGCAGTTGAACGACAGCGCAATGCCCTTGCCGCGGGCCACCAGTGAAAAGTCAGATTCGAGATACTTAACCAGTTCCGTCACGTTAAAATGTGCGATCTCAAGGGTCAGTTTCCCCGCCTCAATTTTAGAAAAATCCAAAATATCATT
>JBNKEN010000118.1:0-14711 GCA_050288805.1 Pseudoalteromonas sp. | reverse complement strand
GCTGAACCTTTAAAACCCTGGTTGTCTGACGAGATAGTTGGCAAACTGGCACCTGCCAAACAGCCGCCGGAGATGGGCGCGGTGTATTTTGCGCGCCAACAGGCAGGATTTATGAACGGAGGGCAGTAGGATGTCGAGTTTTTTTTTGGCCAGGCGTTTATTCGACGGCGAACGGTTTCAGCAAAATGTGGTTTTCCACGTTGCTGACGGCAGATTGCATTTTCCTGCGGATGCCGAGATGGCAGAGGTTGAGGTATTGCAAGGTACGGTGGTGCCGGGTTTTATCGACGTTCAGGTAAACGGCGGCGGCGGGGCATTCTTCAACGCCGAACAAAGCCCCGAGTGCCTGGCGGCCATTGCCAAGGCCCATGCCCGTTTCGGCACCACGGCCCTGATGCCGACGCTTATCACGGATAACATCGAGGTGATGCAGCGTGCCGCCGATGCGACCGCGCAGGCGATTGAACGGGGCGTACCGGGCATCTTGGGTATCCATTTCGAGGGACCGCACCTGTCGATCCCGAAGAAGGGCACCCACAGCGAGCGTTTGATCCGCGATGTTGCCGAAAACGAATTCGCACTCTACGAGCGCCGTGATCTGGGCCTTAAAATGGTCACCCTGGCACCTGAGCAGGTGTCTGCAGATGATATCCGCCGTCTGGTAGAAGCAGGCGTTAAGGTGTCAATCGGCCATACCAATGCGGATTTTGCTACCACAGAGCGTGCGCTTGCGGCCGGCGCCGACGGTTTTACCCATCTTTTTAATGCCATGTCACCCTTTACCTCCCGTGAGCCGGGTGTGGTCGGTGCGGCGCTTTGGGATGAGCAAAGCTGGTGCGGGTTGATCCTCGACGGTCATCATGTTCATCCGGTCTCCGCCAGGCTTGCGCTGCGTACTAAAGCGCGTGGCAAGATCATGTTAGTGACCGATGCCATGCCGCCGGTGGGCACAGACGACACCGAGTTTGATTTTTTCGACGGCCGTAAGGTCTATCGTGACGGCGACAGGCTGACCTCAAGCACCGGCGAACTGGCGGGCAGTGTGCTCGATATGGCAAGCGCGGTGCGCAATTGCATGCAAACGCTCGGACAAAGCGAGGGCGAAAGCGAGGGCGAAAGCCTGCGTATGGCGTCCCTTTATCCCGCCGAGTATCTCGGGATTGCCGATCACAAGGGCCGATTGGTTGAGGGCTATGACGCCGATTTTGTCGTGCTGGATGAGCAATCTCAGGTCAGTGCAACCTATATTGCGGGCGAAAAGATTTAAGTTCCCTGGTAAACCCCCGCTGCGGTATCGCGGGGATTTTTTTAGAAGAGCAGCGATGAGCGAACACACAACTCAGGTAGCTAAAAAGCGATTGGCGTCGCTCGATGCCCTGCGCGGTTTTGACATGTTCTGGATCCTCGGCGGGGAAGGGGTGTTCGGGGCGCTGCTGGTCTTGACCGGCTGGCAGGGCTGGCGGGTATTTGAGGCGGAAATGAAGCACAGCAGCTGGCACGGGTTTACGTTTTACGATCTGATCTTTCCGCTGTTTATATTTTTGTCCGGCGTCGCCATGGGTCTTAGCCCGAGGCGCATTGATGCGCTGCCGTTCAGCCAGCGAAAGCCCTATTACCAAAAGGCGGTTAAGCGACTGGCTTTGCTTTGCCTGCTCGGGGTTATTTATAACCATGGCTGGGGGACGGGTATGCCGATGGCGGCGGACGAGATCCGTTATGCCAGCGTGCTCGGCCGCATCGCGTTTGCCTGGTTTATTGCCGCCATGCTGGTTTGGCACACGGGCGTTCGTACCCAGATCTGGCTGATGCCGGGGATCTTATTGGGGTATTGGCTCTGGCTCTGTTACATCCCGGTGCCCGGCGGTGAAGCGGGCGAGTTGACGCCCGCAGGGAGCTGGAATGCCTGGGTCGACCAGCATTTTCTGCCCGGGATCACCTACCAGCACCGGCCATATGATCCGGAAGGTCTGTTATCGCATATTCCTGCGGCGGTGAATGCGTTGGCCGGGGTGCTGGCCGGTCGATTGATCGGGCGCAGCGAGGTGCTGGGACCCTGGCGTACGGCGGCAGTGTTGTTTGTGGCAGGGGCGCTGTGCTGGGCGCTAGGCTGGCTTTGGGATGCGGTATTCCCCGTCAACAAAGATCTCTGGACCAGTTCGTTTGTGCTGGTCACCGTCGGCTGGAGCGCCATGTTGCTGGCATTATTTTATGTCTTGGTGGATCTGTTGCCGTTACGAAAATGGGCCTATCCCTTGGTGATCATAGGCGCGAACTCGATCTTCATCTACCTGGCCAGCAGCCTGGTTAACTGGCAGTACCTGGCGACAAGTTTAACCGGTGGCATAGGTCGGGCATTGCCGTCGCCCTGGCAACCGCTTTTTGCCGTATCGGCCTTGCTGGCGGTTCAGTGCTTGGTACTGCACTGGCTTTACAGACGGAAACTATTTATCAGCGTGTGAACGGCGCAACGAGCCGGTCATCTGTAATTAACTTAGACAGCGTTGTTATAATGGCGTGGCCTGCCTATTCGGGTCCAGATCGATAGCCGGTGTTAAGATTGCACGAAAGCCGGTTATCGATCCCATTTTTCCTGTCGTTAACCAGGCGGACACTATGCAAATTGTGATCTTAAAGGACGCGGCCGAGGTGGCCGCCTACGGTGCGAACCTTATCGTCGAGCAAATCGGCAAAAAGCCCGACAGCGTGCTCGGCCTTGCCACCGGCTCCACCCCGGTGGCCTTGTATCGGCAGCTTATCGAACGCTGCGCCAAAGCCGAGGTGAGCTTTGCCGCCGTGCGCAGTTTTAATCTGGACGAATACCTGGGCCTTGGTGGCGAACATCCGCAAAGCTACCGCTACTTTATGGATCGGCAGCTGTTCAATCATATCGATATCGACAAGAGGAACACTCACGTACCGCCCGGCGATGCGCCCGATCCGATCGCCGCGTGCGAGCAGTACGAAGCCGCAATCGAACGGGCGGGGGGAATCGATCTTCAGCTGCTCGGGATAGGGCGCAACGGCCATATAGGTTTTAATGAGCCTTCCTCGGGCCTCAGCTCACGTACCCGGGTTAAAACCCTGACCCGTGAAACCATCGCCGACAATGCGCGCTTTTTTGCCGCCGACGAATATCAGCCCCATCTTTCCATTACGATGGGCATAGGCACCATATTGGATACCCGTAAGGTGCTGCTCCTTGCGACCGGGGAAAACAAGGCCGATGCGGTCGCCGCCATGGTGGAAGGGCCGCTCAGCGCCTCTTGCCCCGCGTCGAGTCTGCAGCTGCACCGCGATGCGGTGGTGGTGATCGACGAGGCCGCGGCTAGCGGCCTAAAAGACATCGCATTTTACAAACACATCGAAGCGGAAAATCGCCAGCTTCAGGCGCGTTTGAAGGCCCTGCGGGAGCGCCAAAGTACCTAACATTGCAGCAATTTTTTTGCTTTGACTACGCATAGCAATCACTCTGTGGTAGTTTAGCCGCTAAACAACAGCTGCAGGGAGTTTGCTATGCTTCATTTTACCCGAATGCCGCTTGACCGGCAGTCCAACTTGCGTCGTGACGCCGACTGGCTGGCGTCGGCCGAATCCCATCCCGGCAGCCGTTTTGTGCTGCTTCATAGCAATAAAAACCTGTTTACCGTTGACGGCGATGCGGCTTTTCTTACGTCCGAACAGTTAGCCGAGATCCCCGTTGAAAACCCGGTTTATCTCGGCATGGGCGAGCACCTGCCGGGAGCCGGCGAGCGCCACTATTTTGCCCTTGACGTCTCAGGCTGTTGCGAAGAAACGCTGGCGTTTCTTGCGCCGAACTTCACCTTTATGGATTTGCGCTCCCGCAGCGCCGTGCTGCCGCATACGGTCGGCAGTCTTCTCGGTATGGCGCGAGGTCTTTGTCACTGGCATGCGACCCATTGTTTTTGCGGACGCTGCGGCAAGGCCAACGGCCTGAGCGAAGCGGGGCACTCGCGCACCTGCAAAAATGCGGAATGCGGCCACCAGACCTTTCCCCGTACCGATCCCGCGGTGATCATGATAGTACGCAAGTTGTTTGACGACGGTATCGAGCGTTGCCTGCTCGGGCGTCAGGCCTCCTGGCCCGAGGGAGTGTATTCAACCCTGGCGGGATTTGTCGATCCCGGTGAAACGCTGGAGCAGGCGGTGGTCCGCGAGGTCATGGAAGAAGCCGGCGTCCCGGTGACCGACGTGCGTTATATTGCGTCGCAGCCCTGGCCGTTTCCGTCGTCCATCATGCTGGGATTTCTCGCCACGGCGACCAGTGAAGAAATTCTGGTCGATGAGGACGAGCTGCAGGAAGCGCGCTGGTTCAGCCGCGCGGAACTGGATACCTTCGGCGAATGGGGCGACGAGGGGCCGGGCTTTAAGCTGACCCGGGTCGATTCCATCTCGCGGTTTCTGATAGAACATTGGCGTCAACTTGCTGAGAATGAGGAGCAGTCATGAAAAAAAATACCCAAATCGTCGCCGCAGGGCGTAAAAAAGCCTATACCGGCGGCGTGGTGAATCCGGTTATTCAACGCGCATCCACCGTGGTATTCGACGACGTCGACGCGATGCGTCATGCAGGTGTGCATCGCGGCAACAAAACCCTGTTTTACGGCCGCCGCGGCACCAATACGCATTTCGCGCTGCAAGAAGCCATCGCAGAACTGGAAGGCGGCGAGGGCTGTGCGCTGTATCCGTGCGGGGCGGCGGCAATCAGCAGCTGTTTATTGTCGTTTCTGAAAAGCGGCGATCACCTGCTGATGGTGGATACCGTGTATGAACCGACTCGCGACTTTTGTAACAAAATTTTGGCCGGTTTCGGGGTGGAAACCACCTATTACGATCCGCTCATCGGCGCCGATATTGAATCCCTGATCCGTCCCAATACCCGGGTGCTGTTTCTCGAGTCTCCGGGTTCCATCAGCATGGAGGTGCAGGATGTGCCGACCCTCAGCAAAATCGCCAAGGCCCATAACCTGGTGGTGATGCTCGACAATACCTATGGCAACGGCTGGCACTACAGGCCGCTGGAGCACGGGGTCGACATCAGCATTCAGGCCGCTACCAAATACATCGTGGGGCACAGCGATGTGATGATGGGCGTGGCGGTTGCCAACAAGACCTGGTGGCCGACCCTGCGCGAGCAGTCCTACCTGCTCGGGCAATGTACCTCCGCCGACGACGCCTACCTGGCGCTGCGTGGACTGCGTACCCTGCCGGTACGTCTGCAGCAGCATGAAAGAAGCGCACTGGAACTGGCGCGCTGGCTGGCCGAGCACCCTTTGGTTGATCATGTGCGCCACCCCGCCTTGCCGAGCTGCCCGGGGCACGCGCATTTTGCGCGGGATTTCGACGGCAGCAACGGTTTGTTTTCGGTGGTGATGAAAAACGGTAACCAGGCGGCCATCGACGGCTTCCTGAATGCATTGCACCACTTCAAAATGGGCTTTTCCTGGGGGGGGTATGAATCGCTGGTGACCGCGAGCCTTTCTCTGCAAGGGCTGCGAACGGCTACTCGCTGGCAGCATGGCCCGGTGATCCGCTTGCACGTGGGCCTCGAGGATGTCGACGACCTCAGGCAGGATCTGGCACAGGCGCTCGATGTCTATGCCGCTCTCCTGGCCTGAATTATTTTGTAACTTTTTTCCGCCCCGGCCGACGTCTGTCGGCCTTTTTATTGCTGGTATTCTTGAGATCTATCCTCTAAGGTGCTTACAGGTATAAGAATTATAAGGAAGACCTGGTGTGCAATTGAGTCTTACGCGTTTGCTGCCGCTGTTGCAGTTTGAACTGGTGCGGTTATTTTTAACCCGCCGCGGCCTTGTCGGCCTGTTGACCTTTTCCCTGGTCTGGCTGCTGCTTTTGCGTTATCCCATTCACGAGGCGGTAAGCTGGATGGCGCAACCGGATTTCGCCAACATGATGGTGGTGTTGACCGGATCGGCCGGGGTGAAGAAGCTGCTGGCCTGGCCCGAATCGGAACTGGCGCTGTATTGGGTGATGTCCCTCTACATATTCCCGCTGTTTGTGGTGGCCGTTGCCAACGATCAGACGGTGGAAGACCGCATGCGCGGCACCCTGCGCTTTATTTCATTACGGGCCACCCGGCTTGAAATACTGCTCGGGCGTTTTTTCGGCCAGCTTGCGATCTTATCCGTGCTGATCCTGATGACCCTGCTTGCCACCCTGATCATGATGGCGTTTCGCGATCCCTCTTTGATGGTCCCGGCCCTTGAGCGGGGCGTGATGATAGGCGCTGTGCTTATCGCGACCTGCGCACCCTTTATTGCCCTGATGTCGCTTCTGAACTGTACCGCACGTTCGGCAAGAATGGCGGTGGTGCAGGCGGTGCTGCTGTTTACCCTGGGCGAGCTGCTGCTCTCGGTGATTGCCTGGAAACTGCCGTTTTTAAGCCCGATTAAATACCTGTTGCCCGGTGTGCAGGTCAACGCCGTGGCGCTGCAGAGTGCGGGACTGATGACCACGCTGGCCTGGCCGCTTATTCACAGCGCGCTCATCCTCGCGCTTGCCTACCTGATCATGCGAAGGAAGCCGCTATGAGTACCCTGATCCGATGTGAAAACCTGGGCAAGGACTTCGGCGCCAAAAAGGCGCTCGACGGTATCAGCTTCAGCGTAGAGAAGGGCGCGCCGGTGGCGCTCGTGGGCCCGAACGGCGCCGGCAAGACAACCCTGTTCAGCCTGCTGTGCGGTTACCTGTCAGCGGACCGCGGCGATATTTCCATTCTCGGCCACAAACCGGGAAGCGCGGCGCTGTTCGGCAAGCTGGCGGCACTGCCGCAGGACGCCAACCTGGATCCACGTTTTGCGGTGCACCAGCAACTGGTGTTTTACGGCCGTTTGCAGGGTATGAGTAAAAAAGAGGCGGTTCGTCAGGCGGATCGCTGTCTCGAACTGGTCGGGCTCAGCGACGTTGCCCGCCAGGCGCCGGGCGAGCTTTCCCACGGTATGCGTAAAAGGGTCAGCATTGCCCAGGCACTGCTCGGCGAGCCGCAACTGGTGTTACTCGATGAAGCCACCGCAGGCCTCGATCCGGTTCATGCCCGGCAGGTGCGCGAGCTGGTGGCGTCGCTCGCCGATGAAGTGACCTTTATCCTGAGTTCCCACGATCTGGCGGAACTTGAACGCCTGTGCGCTCATGTACTGCATCTGGAGCAGGGGAAGCTCATCACTCACAGACGAGAAGAAACGGGTGCCGCGCTGAAACACCTGACACTCAGGCTTGCAAAAAAGGGTGAGGGAATTGAGGAGTCCCTGGCTCTGCTCGAAGGCGTCAGCCGGGTTTACCAGAGCCAGGACCGGGAATATGTGATCGAATACCGAGGAGATATAGCCCCGGATGTCGCACTCCTGACCCTGTGCCGGGACAAGGGGTGGGTTTACCAGACCCTTATTAACGGACATACATTGGAAAACCAGATTTTCCAGTCTTGATAAACCGGCCGGCTTAGCCGGCCATTTTTTACTCTGCATTTGTAGAGCGCCGAAGGGCGTTATGTTACAGCCCTTACACTTTCTTACATTAGCTAACAAAAACCCAAAATAATCAGTGTGTTAATTAAGTTATTATTCATTTCAGGAACACTAGCATTTACCCGTTAACAGACACACAGGGAAATTTGAAATGAAAAAACTGACTTTAGCACTCGGCACCCTTGTATTTGCCGGTTCGGCCTTTGCCAATTCGTATCAATCGGTCAGCAATTTAAGCTATGCGCATCAGGACGGAGAGAACCTGTATAGCATCGACTCAAGCTATTACTTTGCTCCTAAGCGTACCTTAGGGCCGTTAAACGAGTTCGATTACATTAACACCACCAATCGGGTGTTTGGCAGGGTAACCGACAGCGATGCGGGCCAGGCCTACAGCGTCGGCGGCGACGCGTTTCTCGGCGAATTGATGTTCGGCGGTGATTACCATTACGCGGATATGGACGGCGGCAACGCAGATGCATACAGTTTGCGGGCCGGGTACCTGCTCGGCAAGGACCTTCTGCTCAAGGTCACCTACCTTGATAATGATCACAGCGAAAACTTTCTGTTTTCGGCCGACTATACCTATCACCTGAGCGGCAAGGATTATATCGGCTTTAACGCGACCCTGGACGACGGGCTGGATCACCGCGCCGTATCGGCGAAATATTTTACCGAACTCGGTCAGGGCCGGTACCTGAGCGTTTCGGGCAGCATTGAGGACGGCGAGGGATGGAACAACTGGACGTTGGCGTCTTCCTATTACTTCACGCCAGAGGCCTCGATGTTTGTCAGCTATGAACGTGACGACGATTACAGCCTGGGTGGTCGTTACTACTTCAACGACAATATCGCGCTCGGCGGCGGCTATGCAAACAACCTGGACGATTCGTCACAAAATCGCGTGTTTGCAACCCTGACGGCGCAATTCTGATTACGAGCCGAAACCACCAACCAATAAAAAAGCCGCGTTATACGCGGCTTTTCTTTTTATCTCGGGCTTACCAGCCGCACTGACGATCCTTGTTCTGTTCGTCAAGATAGGCTTTCAGCGGGGCGAAGTAGTCCAAAATCGCTGAGGCATCCATTTCCGGTTTGCCGGTAATGCTCGCCAGGGCCTGTTGCCATGGGCGGCTCGAGCCCATTTCCAGCATGGCGTTCAGGCGCTCGCCGGCCTCTTTCGAGTTATACACCGAGCAGCGATGAACCGGTCCCTTGTCGCCGGCAATTTCACACAACGAGCGGTGGAACTCGAACTGCAGTATGTGGGCGAGGAAATAGCGGGTGTAGGGCGTGTTGCCCGGTACGTGGTATTTCGCACCCGGATCGAAGTCGGCTTCGCTGCGTGCAACAGGCGCCATCACGCCCTGGTATTTCTGGCGCAGCTCCCACCATGCCTGGTTGTATTGCTCGGGTTTGATCTCACCGGAGAACACCTTCCAGCGCCATTGGTCGACCAACAGGCCGAACGGAATAAAGGCGACCTTGTCGAGGGCCATGCGCATCAGAAGGCCGAGATCCTTGGATTCGTCCGGCACGTTATCGAGCAGGCCGATTTCCTTCAGGTAACCCGGCGTAACAGAGAGCGCGATGGTGTCGCCGATGGCTTCGTGGAAGCCGTCGTTGGCGCTTTCCTGGTAGTAGATAGGCTGGTTTTTATAGGCGCGCTGGTAGAAGTTGTGGCCCAGTTCGTGGTGAATGGTCGAGAAGTCTTCACCGGTACGCTGGATACACATCTTGATGCGCAAATCGTCCTTGGAATCGAGATCCCAGGCCGAGGCATGACACTGCACGTCGCGATCTTGCGGCTTCAGGAACAGCGAGCGCTGGTAGAAGGTGTCTGGCAGCGGCGCGAAGCCCATGGAGGTAAAGAACTTCTCGGCGCCCTTGACCATATCAAGCTCGGTGTACTTGTGCTCGGCCAGCAGCTCGGTTACGTCGTAACCGGGATCGGCATTTTCAGGGGCGACCAGCTCATAGATGTTGCCCCATTGCTGGGCCCACATGTTGCCGAGCAGGTGCGCAGGAATCGGCTGGTCCTGTGGCACCTTGTCGTTGCCGTACTGTTCGCCAAGTTTGGCGCGGACATGGCAATGCAGCGCTTGATAGAGGGGTTTCACCTGACCCCAGATGCGATCCAGTTCGGTGGCGAAGTCATCCGCCGGCATATCGTATTTGCTGCGCCACATGGCGCCGGTATCGGCATAACCAAGCTCTTTGGCCCCTTCGTTGGTCAGGACCACCTGTTGCTCGTAAAGCGGGCGCATCGGCTTGGATATCTGGCGCCAGCCCTGCCACAGATCCAGCAGTTCGTTGTAGTCGCGGCTGGTGGCCATCTTGGCGGTCATCTCGCCAAGGCTAAGGCAGTTTTCGCCGTCCTTACAATACTTTCCTTTACCGTAGATACCGCCGAGTTCTGCGACAATTCGTGAAAGTTCCGCGGTTTTTGCTTCATTCTGCGGCGCAGGCAGGGTCAGCGCCAGCTTGAGTTTTTCAAGTTTACGGCGGCTTTCCTCGTCGAGATCCAGTTTGTCGAATTTTGCCGCCTCGTTGGCAAGGCGGACCACGGTTTCGGTCATTTCCTTGTTGACGTCTGCCGCCAGCGATTCTGTGTCGTCGGTTATGAAGTTGGCATAAATCCATTCCGCCCGGTTGGCTTCGAGGTACAGGCGATCGAGTTCTTTCGCCGTGTTATCGAGGAATGCCTTGGCATCGGCCAGGGTGGGTTGCGCCTCGGCGGCATTGCTTGCGGTTGTTTGAGTCTTGTTGTTTTCGCCACAGGCGGCAAGGGCCAGTGTTGCGCCAACGACGAGCGCCACTGTGCGCGGTTTGAATCGGGTGATAAGCATAGTTAAGCCTTTTGTTTTAATTATCGGGTCGAATGATAACAGGGCCGCTGATGCGGGTAAATCGTCTGGGCTCGGGAGCGGATTGTAATTGGCGTGCGATGGACCATACTCTATGAAAGATATTAATGACTTAGGACAGGTCCCATGACGTTTTTTATTCTCCTGCTGGTTGTGCTCATCGTCATTTTTGCGGTGCGTGATATACGCCTTGCGGTGGTGAGCCGGCCGGTTTTCAAGTTGTTTAAACGGGTTTTGCCACCCTTGTCGCAAACCGAGCGCGAGGCGATGGAGGCGGGGGATGTCTGGTGGGACGGCGAGCTGTTCGGCGGTAAGCCGGACTGGAAAAAGTTACATCGCATAGCAAGGCCGACGCTCAGCGAAAAAGAACAGGATTTCATCGACAACCAGGTCTGTACCCTGTGCGCTATGCTGGACGATTACCAGATAGTACAAAAAGACAAAGACTTACCGCAGGAGGTATGGAAATACCTTAAGGAAGAGGGTTTTTTCGCCCTGATCATTCCTGAAAAGTTCGGCGGGCGAGAGTTTTCCGCGCTTGCGAATTCAACCATAGTGGCGCGCATTGCAACGCGCAGCCTGAGTGCGGCGGTGACCGTGATGGTGCCCAACAGCCTGGGACCGGGCGAGCTCTTGCTGCACTACGGCACCGAAGAGCAGCAGCAATATTGGTTGCCGCGTCTGGCGAAAGGGGAAGAATTGCCCTGCTTTGCGCTGACCGGGCCCGAGGCAGGTTCCGATGCGGGCGCGATTCCCGATACCGGCATCGTTTGCTATGGCGAACATGACGGGGAGCAGGTGCTCGGGCTTCGGCTAAATTGGTCGAAGCGTTATATCACCCTGGCCCCGGTTGCGACTGTGCTCGGTCTGGCATTCAAAATGTACGACCCGGAAAACCTGCTCGGCGAAGAAAGGGACATCGGCATCACCTGCGCGCTTATTCCGACAAACCATCCGGGGGTCGACATCGGCGAACGCCATTTCCCCATGGGGCTTGCCTTTATGAACGGCACGACCTACGGCAAAGAGGTGTTTATTCCGCTCGACTGGATCATCGGCGGCGCCGCCTATGCAGGGAAGGGCTGGCGAATGTTGGTAGAATGTTTAAGCGCAGGACGCGGTATTTCACTGCCGGCCCTCAGCACCGCGACCGGGCATTTGTGCAGTCGCACCACGGGCGCGTACAGCATGGTGCGCAGGCAATTCGGGCTGCCGCTCGCCCAGTTTGAAGGGGTTCAGGAGGCCTTGGCGCGGATCGGCGGTTTAACCTATACCCTGGAAGCCGCCCGGGTATTGACCGCTCATGCCATTGATTTGAAAATGAAACCCTCGGTGATCACCGCCATCGCCAAATACCATATGACCGAAATGGGCCGTCAGGTGATGAACGACGCGCTCGACATTCACGCGGGCAAGGGGATCCAGCTCGGCCCGGACAATTATCTGGCGCAAGGCTATATGGGGGTGCCGATTTCGATTACCGTTGAGGGGGCAAACATTTTGACCCGTAACCTGATGATTTTCGGTCAGGGGGCGACGCGATGTCATCCCTGGGTGCTCAAGGAAATGACGGCGGCGGCGAACGAAGACGAAGAGGCGGGGCTGATGGAGTTTGATCCCCTGCTGATGAGGCATCTGCTGTTTGGCCTGGGTAACGCGGGCATGAGCCTGTTTCACGGGATCACGGGCGCGAAATTTGCGTCTTCGCCGGTCGGCGGTGAAACCGTGCCTTACTATCGTCAGTTAAGCCGAATGAGCCGTGCATTGGCACTTACCAGCGACTTTGCCATGATGTTGCTCGGCGGCGAGCTTAAGCGCCGTGAAATGCTGTCGGCGCGCCTCGGGGATGTGTTGAGCCAGCTCTATCTGGCTTCCTGCGTACTGAAACGTTTCGAAGACGAGGGGCATCAGCAATCGGACCTGCCCTTTGTGCGTTACGGCGTGGAAACGGCGCTCTATAAAATAGGCATTGCGTTCGACGGCTTTTTCGACAATTTCCCTCACCAAAGGTTGGCTTGGCTGGTGAAGCGCCTGGTTTTTCCATTCGGTAATTTTTATGCACCGCCCGGTGACAAAGTACTCGGCTCCGTCTGCCGTCATATGACAAGGCCGGGGGTAATGCGCGACAGGTTAAGCCACCTTTGCTATCTCGACGAAAGCGGAGGAACCGGTGTGCTGGAAAAAGCCTTTATCGCGATGGATGAGGCCGAGGAGGCGTACACTAAGCTGCGTCGGCTGATCAAAGAAGGGCAGCTGGCGCATGATCTGTCTTTGCAGACGGCGCTGGAACATGCCAAACGCGATGGCCTGATGAGCAATGAAGAAATTGAGGTTATCGCCGCAGCTGAAGAGTACAGGAAACAGGCGATTGCGGTGAACAATTTTGCGGCCGGGGAGTTGTAGCTCCCCGAAGCATGTTATCAATGGGCGTACGGGTCGTCTTTGATTTTCTCAACGTACCAACGACCTCCTTTTCTAACCATATTAACGCTGCGAAAATCGTCTATCCGCTTGCCGTTGTTCATGCCCGAGAAAATAAGGTTGATGGTGGCCTTGTCGCCGTACTGTTGGCGTATTGCCATATCGGTTCTGTCTACTTCAATGTTGACTTCGTCGTACTGAAGATTAAGCAGGTTGCGGGCGAATTGTTCTGCACTGCCGTAGGACTGCATGATGCGGGAAAGACGTGGCGTGGTATATTCGCTGGCCTTGTTAATGTCCTTATCGCGGTAAATGGCATAAAAATACATGGTTGCTGCGTAGCCGGGACCATCTGTATCACCCTTGTGTTCGGGTTCTTTGTCGCCACAGCCGAACAACGTGACTGCAAACAGGGATACAAGCAGAAAACGGAATAATTTCATAGTAACAATTACCTAGAAGTACGATGTTTCTAGTGTGAAAGTTAATCCGAAAGAAGTAAAGAAAAAAGGGCTCCCGAGGAGCCCTTTTTGCAAAAAATAAGAAATTTGTCTTGCCTTAACAAGGTATTAAATCTGTTACTGTACCAGTTCCTGCTCCGTAAACTGGTCGGCGAACAGCGGACTCGACAGATAACGTTCGGTGGCGCTCGGTAAAATCACCACGATGTTTTTGTCGGCGTTTTCCGGCTTTTCCGCGAGGCGTTTTGCCGCTACAACTGCCGCACCGGAAGAAATACCGGCCAGTATGCCTTCATCCTTCATCAGACGGTGAGCCATCTCGATGGCGTCCTCGTTGGACACCTGCTCGGTGCCGTCGAGAATGTCGAGATCCAGGTTACCCGGGATAAAGCCCGCACCTATGCCCTGGATCTTATGCGGACCCGGCTTGATCTCTTCACCGGCAAGCGTCTGGCTGATGACCGGAGAATCGGCCGGTTCAACCGCGATGCATTTGACCGCCAGCCCCCGCTCGTTTTTCAGGTAACGGCTGACGCCTGAGATGGTTCCGCCGGTGCCGACGCCGGCAACAAAATAATCGATTTCACCGTCAAGTGCGTCATAGATTTCCGGGCCAGTGGTTTCGAAGTGGATCTTCGGGTTGGCCGGGTTTTCAAATTGTTGCAGCAGGATGTATTTATCCGGGGCGCTTTCTTTGATCTCATTGGCCTTGTCGATGGCCCCCTTCATCCCCTTGGCGCCCTCGGTCAGCACCAGATTGGCACCAAGCGCCTTAAGCAGCTTGCGGCGTTCCAGACTCATGGTGTTAGGCATGGTCAGGGTCAGTTTATAGCCGCGTGACGCAGCAACGAATGCGAGCGCGATCCCGGTGTTGCCGGATGTCGGTTCGATCAGTTCCTTGTCTTTTGTCAGTTGACCGGATTTTTCCGCTTCCCAGATCATGGATGCGCCGATACGGCATTTAACGCTGAAGCTGGGGTTACGGGATTCAATTTTGGCGAAGACCTTGCCGCCGGTGACGCGATTAAGTCTGACCAGAGGCGTGTTGCCGATAGTCAGAGAATTATCTGCAAAAATTTTAGACATAGTGCTTATCCTGATACGAGATCAACTGAATTTATGCCTCACACTTTACTGAGGAAAGGACAAAACAAAAGTAAAGTTTGGCTATAAGTTATATCAATTAAGCTTATAGCTAATAATTATAGATAAAGTGAAGATTTTATCATCATGGAATGAAAAAAAGGGCGGCGGACGGCCGCCCCGATGCTTACATCAGCCAGGCGTAACTGAACTTGGCGAACAGGGTACGCTGATCTTTGGTGATTTCCGAAAGGCTGTCATCCCGGTAACCGTTTTCGGAATAACCGGCAAACAGAACCGTCTGCGGGTTTAGCTTGTACGAATACAGCAGCTGTGCCGAAAGTTGACGATAGACCTTGTCGACCGGCTCGACGTAG
>JBNKEN010000117.1:0-7159 GCA_050288805.1 Pseudoalteromonas sp. | reverse complement strand
AAGCGCCTTTTTTATTGCCTTAATTTCGAGCTGGCGCCGAGCACAGCCCTTCTGATGTTAGCTCAATCATAGGGGCTATTGTTCAACCGCTTCCGGCTCGATACCCCCCTCGATTTTTTCCAGCAAGGGGCATTCCCCCGGTCGGGCCTTCGGTTCGGTATTGCGGTAACGCTCACCCTGCATTTCACGCTTCAGGTTCTTCAAGGTGTTAAAGGCATTACCTAAGGCAACCTTGTTGCTGAGCCAGTTGGGCACGGCCCCACCGGGATCGGCCTGGGCACGGTAGCGAACACTTAACCCGTTCTCCGTTTCCAGCAAGCGCCAACGGGCCATCAAACGGGGAATGCGCACTCGCCCCTTAACGGCTGGAAGGTAGTCGGGAATGCCGCGGATCACCAGTTCGGTGTGTTCGGGAGAAATACGGCGGTAACAGGAATAACTGACAAAATCCCGGTCGCTGACCGGCCAGGGCGCAGACAAATGGGTATAAACGACCGTTTCCGCCGGGCTGGGTTCGTCCAGAATCTTGACCTCGCTGACTCCGGCCAGCCAGTCGGAGGCACGTTCGGTGTCACCGAGCAGCGCCATAAAACGCTTTTCGTCACCGGACACCTCCAGCTCGCCGAGAATTTCAACCAGGCCGTTTTTTTGCGTCAAAAAGGCAATTCGAATGCCTTCACGCTCACGCCAGACCCGCCAGTCGTCATCGTCCTTCGCCGCAACGCTCAGGCTTGCCGCCATCAGGCTGCACACCAGAGCTCGTTGCATAAAGGGCCGCATGCTTACTGCCGCCAGTAGGGAGCCACGCTTAATGAGGCTTCGCGGCTTTGCTCCATGGCCGCAACCAGATACTCGGTTTTTTGCTCGAGCCAGTTACGTATGTCGTCCAACTCTTCTCCTTGTTCTTCACACAGGGCCTTCAGATAATCCAGGGTCGACAACTCGAACAGACCGTGAATGATATCGTACCAGGGCGTTCTGAAATCCTGCCGTGTCTCATCATCGAACAGGGCCCCCAGGCAGCTGCCGCTGAGCAGGTTACGTTCCAGCTTTTGCCTGCTTGCCAGGTAGGTTTGCGCCGACACCGGACCCGTGGACGGCAACAACTGGCGGATCTCCTGCCAGTCCTTTTCAAACAGGCTGGCGGCAATTTCCCGCACCGGCTTCTCGGCCGCCTGCATTTGCTGCTGTCCCCAGCTGGCGCGCCAGCGTTTTTCAACTAACCACAAGGTCAGATCCAATATCAACCGGTTGTAACGGGTGCTGTAAAAAATGCCCTGTACGCTTTCGATGCTCGGCTGCAACCCCTTGAGCTCATCAATAACCTGAGTGAGCTCCTGGGCGTTGCTGATTTTTTTGTAGTAGGCATGCTTGCGCGAGGTAAAGGTTTTGAGCTGAATGGCGGTTTCAACCCAGGCCAGTTCCTTGAGCAACCATTTAAGTTCGCGGCGCAGGTGTTCCGTTGCACGTTTATCGACTATCTCATGGAACAGCCAAAACGCATGGCGGATCAGGCTGACCCCGTCGGTAATACGTTTCAGGGTTTTCAGCGCGGGCTTGTCGAAGTAACACTGCTCGTGCTTTTGCACAAAGGCGATACCATAATTCAGGCAGCGCATCAGCGCCTGCTCCTGGGAGCTGTGCTTCTCAACGGGCACAACCCCGATATCGTAGTTGGCCGTCAAGGGCTGCTCATCCGCCAGGCGGTAACCGCGCGCGGCCTTGCTGTAGAGCCCGAGCCTGAGCGGCAACCTTTCAATCAACATATCGGCCAGTGCAAACAGTTCGCTGCGCGAACCGCTCAAAAGCTCGATTTCCAGCTCGCATATCGCCTCGACGCGGTTGGACGCGGCAATTTCGCCCTTATCCAGCACCACCTCGATTTCCGCGCCGCTCTGGGTTTCTATCAGCCAGGTACGGCGAATAAAATTGGTACTGAAAATCGGGTAAAGATTCTCGGCGACACTGTCGAGTTGCATGCCATGGGGCCAGATGGACGGGTCGAACGCATTCAGATCGGGTCGCCGCGAATTGAGCGGCAAGTTGTATTCGGGTCGCTGGTGCAGCCCGCCGACCACTTCACCGGCAAGTTTGATGGTCTGTTCACAGTTGTCGTCGCAACAGCGGGTTCTCAGGCCGATATCCAGGGCACGCAATTCACGGCTCGGGGTATCAAAATAGGCGTTTTGCAGGTTGCGAGAGGGTTTGTTGGTAACCGTTTTGGCAAATTGGGTAATGAGACCCGGGATCGCTGGCAGCTCAGTTTCCGGTACCAGAAACTTCAGTTCTATCTCAGTGTCCATTCGGATGGAAATGACCTTTTCAGATGACAAGTCCCAAAAATAAACAAAGGGAGTACGGATTGCAAACTTTTTCCCGATGGCATTTACACTTATCCCCATGTATACAGTGCACAGCAAACAAATCCCGCTTGCTATTAGAGGGCTAAATCCCTACTATTTCAGTCTTCGGGACCACTTATCTGATATAACGACAATAACAAGGTAACAGTGATGTTAAAACGATACCTTATTTCGCCATTGATGCTGCTGGCAAGCATTGCGGCATCGGCCGAAGAAGCGCCGGTTGAAACTTCTCAGCCTGCGGCGCAGGAAAATCAGGGCCAATCAGCCTATATAACCGATAACCTCTACACCTTTTTGCATGCAGGTGCCGGCAAGAATTATCGTATCCTAGGTTCGGTGGATGCAGGCAGTCCGCTTTCGCTGGTCAGCGGCGAGGTAAAAAACGGTTTCCTCGAGATCGTCGATGACAAGGGACGCTCTGGCTGGGTTGAAGAAAGTGCGGTATCGATGCAACCGGGTCTGCGCCAACAGCAGGAAAGCCTGCGTAATGAAATGGCCGAGGCACAACAGCAATTAAGAGAACTGCAACTGCTGTTACCCGAAGAACAGAATAAAACCAAGCGCCTCAGCGCACAGCTGGACGAACTGCAAAAGAACGTCGGCATTTTAGAGAAAGAAAACAAACAACTGAAAGAAAAACAGGCAAACCAAAGCGGAAAAGAAAAACGCCAGCTGCTGATTTACGGCGGCTCCATCGCCTTCCTCGGTTTGTTTCTCGGTATTTTGCTGACCGTGATCCTGTCGCGCCGTAAACGCTACGACGGCTGGGCCTGATAAAAAGCCGTTAACCCGCAATCCCTTTACGGATAGCAACAAAAAAGCGCCTTCGGCGCTTTTTTGTTTTTACAGCTCGATGCGCAGGCCCCTGTCCTGCTTTATCTTTTCTATCACCATATAGGTGTGGTGGGTACCCACGCCGGGAATATCCACCAGATCGCCGAGCACCTTGCGGTATTCATTCATGTCCGACACCCGCACCTTGAGCAAATAATCGTAACCGCCAGCCACCATGTCGCATTCGACCACCTGGGGGATCTTGAGAATGTGTTCGCGAAACACCTGAAATACATTGTTGTTTGACGTTACCAAGGAAACCTGGACATGAGCCAGCAGGCTTTGGTTTAACTTCGTGTCGCTGAGACGGGCGTAATACCCTTCTATAAAGCCTTCCTGTTCGAGACGCTTGACCCTGTCAAGACAGGGGCTCGGACTCAGGTTAACCTTTTTGGCCAGATTAACGTTAGAGATCCGACCATTTTTCTGGAGCTCGGCAAGGATCGCCAGATCGATACGGTCCAGCACGCGAGACTTGAGGGAAAGGGTCATAACAGAATTTTATACGGGCAAGTTGACAATATACCCTGTAAATTATCGTAATCCTGCAAATTTAACCAGCATATTCTGCGGGAATTTAATTAAAATGCGCGCGAATTATTGCTAATCGTGTGCACCTATTACACTACACTGATTACTTAAACGTCGTAATCGGCACCCGCTTTCTCTCCCACGGCGCGGTGTGCCCATGAGATATATTTTGACTCCATTTTTTGTTTGAGGGTTGCTTATGTTATTTGACGGCAATTTGACTACCACCTGCCCGATCCGCCAGAAAATCCGCGATTTTTATCGTATCGATGAAAACGAAGTTATCGATCACATTCTGCCGCTGGCAGAAGTGGGTGTAACTGCACGAAGCCGAGCCTGGGAACGCGCCCGTCAGATGGTGCTGAATATTCGTCAGCAACAGGAAGGCCAAGGTGGCGTAGACGCCCTGCTGAACGAATTCTCCTTATCGACCGAAGAAGGTGTGGTGCTGATGTGTCTGGCGGAAGCCCTGCTTCGCGTGCCGGACAAAGAAACCCAAGACAACCTTATTCGCGACAAGCTGGCAAAGGGCGACTGGAGCTCGCACCTCGGCAGCAGCGACTCGCTGTTCGTTAACGCCTCATCTTGGGGCCTGTTGATCACCGGTAAGATGGTCAACTACACAGACAAAACCAAAGAACAGCAGTTCGGTATGCTGAAAAAAACCATCGGCCGTCTTGGTGAGCCGGTGATCCGTAAAGCGGTTAACTTCGCCATGAAGGTGATGGGCAAGCAGTTCGTAATGGGTCGCACCATCAACGAAGCCATCGAGCGCGCCGCAGACAAAGAACAAAAAGGTTACGTATACTCGTACGACATGCTGGGCGAAGGCGCCCGCACCATGAAGGACGCCGAGCGTTACTTCCAAAGCTACATGACCGCCATCCATGCCATCGGCAAGGCGGCGAAAGGTCGCGGCCCGGTGAAAAGCCCGGGTATCTCGGTCAAACTGTCGGCCATTCACCCGCGTTATGAATTTACCCACAAGGAACGCGTGTTTGCCGAACTGGTGCCCAAGCTGAAAGAGCTGGCCCTGGTTGCGAAAAGCTACGACATCGGCTTTACCGTGGATGCGGAAGAGGCCGAGCGCCTGGACATCTCGCTCGATATTATCGAAGCCGTGTTCAGCGACCCGGAATTGGGCGACTGGAACGGCTTTGGTCTGGCAGTACAAGCCTACCAGAAACGCGCCATCTTCGTGGTTGACTGGCTGGCGGATCTGGCCCGTCGTGTCGGCCGTAAGCTGATGGTTCGTCTGGTCAAGGGCGCCTATTGGGATACCGAAATCAAGAACACGCAAAAAGACGGCCTGGAGCATTTCCCTGTCTTTACCCGTAAAGCGACCACCGACGTTTCTTACAAGGCCTGTGCCATCAAGCTGATGGCGGCCCGCGACGTGATCTATCCGCAGTTTGCCACCCACAACGCCTACACTGCAGCAACTATTTTGGAAGTTGCCAAGGGCGATCACGACGGTTTCGAATTCCAACGCCTGCACGGCATGGGTGAATCGCTGTTCGACCAGATCGTTGAACAGGAAAAGATCCAGTGCCGCGTGTACGCGCCGGTTGGCCAGCACGAAGACCTACTAGCCTATCTGGTTCGCCGCCTGCTCGAAAACGGCGCCAACTCTTCGTTTGTTAACGCCATCGTTGACACCACCAAGCCGGTGGAATCTTTGCTGCCGGATCCGGTAGAAACGCTGCAAGGCCTGCGCAACAAGTACAACAAACAGATCCAGCTGCCAATCGAACTGTACGGCGCAGAACGCCCTAACTCAAAAGGCATGGATCTCACCGACATCAACGTGATCACACCGTTCAAGGCCAACCTGGACGCCTGGTTCGAAGAGCACCTGATCAATGAAAGTGACGTGCCCGAAGGTTCTCTGCCGGTACGTAACCCGGCCAATCACCAGGAAATCATCGGTCATGTGAAACTGCAAGACGGCGACGACATGCAGCTTCTGCTTGCCAATGCCGAAGCCGCGTTTGCCGCCTGGTCGGCGACCCCCGTCGGTGAACGTGCCGACCTGTTGCGCCGCGTTGCCGACATTCTGGAACGCCACCACGACGAGCTGGTAGCCCTGTGTATCAAAGAAGCCGGTAAGGTCACCCAGGACGGCATCGATGAAGTGCGTGAAGCGGTCGATTTCTGCCGTTATTACGCGGCCCGTGCCGAGGAACTGGCGCAAGACGAACGGTTTGAAGCCCGTGGCGTGGTGCTGTGTATCAGCCCGTGGAACTTCCCGCTGGCGATTTTCCTCGGTCAGGTTGTCGCCGCCATCGTGACCGGCAATACCGTCATCGCCAAGCCTGCCGAGCAAACCAGCCTTATCGCCCTGCGCGCCATCGAGCTGATGCGTTCTGTGGGTCTGCCTGAGCATGTGGTGCAGCCGGTGATTGCGCGCGGTAGCGAAGTAGGTGCTCACATCGTACCGGATGAGCGCATTCAGGCGGTGATGTTCACGGGTTCGACGGAAACCGGCACACTGATCTCGCAAACCCTGGCTAACCGCAACGACATCCAGGTGCCTCTCGTCGCCGAAACCGGTGGTCAGAACTGTATGATAGTCGACTCAACCGCACTGCCGGAGCAGGTCGTTGACGATGTCATCAGCTCGGGTTTCCAAAGCACCGGTCAGCGCTGTTCAGCCCTGCGTGTATTGTTTGTTCAGGAAGACGTTGCCGACGGCATCATCGAGATGATCAAGGGCGCGATGCAGGAACTGCATGTGGGCGACCCAGCCATGCTGTCGACCGACATCGGCCCGGTGATCGACCAGAAAGCCCTGACCAACCTGACCAACCATGTCGAGTACCTCAAGGGCAATGCCACCCTGCATTACGAATGTGCGATCCCGGACAACAGCGAAAACGGCGCCTTCTTCTTTGCCCCGCGCCTTTATGAAATCAAGGACCTGTCGGTGCTGAAACGCGAAGTATTCGGCCCTGTCGTTCACGTGATCCGTTTCAAGGCGGACGAGCTGGACAAGGTTATCGACCAGATCAACAACACCGGCTACGGCCTCACCATGGGTATTCACTCGCGCATCGAAGAGCGCTGCGAGTACCTGGCTAAAATGTCGCGCGCCGGTAACGTTTACATCAACCGCAACATGATCGGCGCCGTGGTCGGCGTGCAACCGTTCGGCGGACGCGGCCTGTCGGGCACGGGTCCTAAGGCCGGTGGTCCGAACTACCTGCTGCGTCTGGTGAAAGAAAAGGCCTCTCCGGAGAACGTTCAGATGACCAACCTGAGCGCCGACGAGCTGGATCAGCACCATTTCAGCGGCGCAACCGAGCAGGTTGAAGCCCTGATGGCAAAATCCATGCGCGATGAAAAGATCTGGCGCGCCACCGCGTTGAACGATCGCGTTTCGGCCCTGCGCCAGCTGCTGGCCAAGGTTGCAACGGTGGAAATCATCG
>JBNKEN010000116.1:0-11605 GCA_050288805.1 Pseudoalteromonas sp. | reverse complement strand
GCGCCTTTTTTATTGGGCAGTATTTATGTTTTACAAGCGACTCTGCACACAGCCCGGGCGCGGGTTGAATTCGCTGGCGCGCAGCGGCAGCTGGATCACCTGGCCGCACCCCGGCGGCGCCTGCAGCCCGGTGGCGGGATTAACAAAGGCCCAGCGAATCGAATCCGGCCGTTCATCGGCGATGGACTCGGGGTTCAACTGGCGCAGATAACGGATATAGAGCTCAAGCGCCCCTTTGCCGCCGGTCAGGCCGCTCGAGCGGTTGTCATCGCGTCCCACCCATACGGCGGTCACCGTATTCTGATCGAAGCCCGCATACCAGCTGTCGCGCAGATCGTTACTGGTGCCGGTTTTACCCGCCAGCTGAATACTGGGGAAATGCAGGTTCAATCGCTTGCCCGTGCCGTCTTTGGTCACCCGCTTCATGGCGTATTTGGTCATATAAACGGCGTCGCGGGGAAAACGCAGCCGAGTGTCGTCGCTGTGTTGGTACAGCACCTTGCCCACCGCATCGGTCAGGGCCGAAATGGCGGTCAGCTTCTGGTAACGTCCGTCGTTGGCCAGGGTCGCGTACATTTGCGCCACCTCCAGGCTCGACAGCTCAAGCGCCCCGAGCAGCAGCGAGGGATATTCCCGAATCGTCGAATCGACCCCGAGGCCGTGCAACGTGTTGGCCACCTTATCGACGCCGATATCCAGGCCGAGGTTCACCGCCGGAATATTGATGCTCTCGCTGAGTGCCTGATAAAGCGGCACCGCGCCGCGGTATTGATGGTCGAAATTGTCCGGATGCCAGCGCCTGCCGTCTTCGTCCTTCACCTCCAGCGGCGAATCGTCGAGCAGGGTCGCCAGGCTGTAATTCGGCAGCTGCAGGGCACTAAGATAAATCGCCGGTTTGACCAGGGAACCGATATTACGTTTGCTGTCGAGCACCCGGTTGAACCCGGCATAATGCATGTCGCGCCCGCCCACCAGCGCCGACACCCCGCCGTGCGCCAGATTGACCGACACCATGGCCGCTTCCAGCTCACTGCTCTTGGGGTTACGTTCAAGGTACGGCAAGCTGCTTTCAACGGCGTTTTCCATCGCCGACTGCTTCTGTAAGTCAAGGTAAGTAAACACCCGCACACCCGCATCCAGCGTCTCTGGGTCCGGTAACAGCTCGCGCAGTTCACGGTTAACCAGATCCAGATAACCCGGGTAGCTGTTGTTGATGCTGCGCTTCAGTTCCGCGATGACAAGCGGCCTGCTAAGCGCCTTGCGATATTCTCGGGTGGTGATCAGCTGGTTTTCCGCCATCAGCCTGAGCACCAGATCGCGGCGTTCCATAGCGCGTTCCGGATAGCGCCGCGGATTGTAATAGGAGGGCCCCTTCACCATGGCCACCAGCAGGGCTATTTGGTCGAACTCAAGCTCATCCACCGGCTTGGAAAAATAGAATTCCGCCGCCAGCCCCATGCCGTGAACCCCCTTGTTGGACGCCTGCCCCAGATACACCTCATTGAGGTAGGCTTCCAGGATCTCATCCTTGGAATAGCGGAAATCCAAAATCAGGGCGATCAGGGCTTCATTGAGTTTTCGCGTCAGTGAGCGCTCACGACTTAAATAAAAATTCTTCGCCAGCTGTTGGGTCAGGGTACTGCCGCCCTGCACCGTGCGCCCCGCGCGCAGGTTGTAATAGAGCGCCCGCAATATCGACCAGGGCGACACGCCATGATGCTGGTAAAAATCCCTGTCTTCCACCACCAACAGGGTTTCGGTCAAAATAGGCGGAAACTTGCCCAGTTCGACAAACTCCCTGTCCTGCTGCTTGTCGTTGCCGACCCGGGCAATTTGCTGCGGCTCGAGCCGCGCCGTTTCAAGCGAACGCCCGCGCTCATCGCGGATCTGCGTCAGCTTGGTGCCCTTGAAATAAAGGGTAAAACGCGCCTCACTTTCCGGCACATCCGGGAACTCAAAGGCGCGGCGGTAAATCGTCAGCTCCCTACGTGCCTTGTTGAAGGTGTACTGGCCGGTTTTTTTCAGCCGGTTGACCTCGGAATAATTAAGCTGTTTCAACTCCCATAAAACCTCCTGCTCGGACAGGTATTGGCCGGGATGAAAACGCATCGCCCGAGCGTACACCTGGGCGGGCAACTGCCATTTGTTTCCCTCAAACTGACGCGTCACCTTGGAATCCAGATAAATCATGTAAAGCGTCACCGCCAACAGGCCTACCACCGCCGTTTTCCAGCCGAACGACCAGAGCGCACGCACCATACGGCGCACAATTGACGGCTTTTCGCCCTGCTTTGCGGGTTTTTTCGGGGATTTTTTTCCGGGTTTGGATGTGTCTTTCTGTTTACTGGCTGCCATGTACTCGGGTGCGTCTTTATTGGAACGATTTCAACAAACGGCGTTAGCTTACCATAACCCGACGCCGGATGGATAAGTATCGCCGCCGCCGACTTAACATTGACTGAAGTGTCACCTCGCTTAAACATTAAGGCGAAAAAAAGCCCCCTTTCGGGGCTTTGACTTGATCATAGGCCCTGCCGGGCCGGGAGCAGAAATTCTTAACTGCGCTTTTATTAACTGCGTACGGAGACAAACTCAGGGTAAGCGTCGATACCGCAGTCGTGCTGATCCATGCCGCTCAGTTCTTCTTCTTCGCCGACACGAATACCGACCGAGTACTTAAGCACCGCCCAGACGAACAGCGACAGGATGAAAACAAAGCCGTAAATGGTCACCAGGCCGATGGCCTGCCCCAGATAACTAGCATCGCCGTTCGACAGCGGCACCAGCATCAGGCCGAGGGCGCCGCATACGCCGTGCACGGAAATCGCACCGACCGGATCGTCGATTTTGGCCTTGTCCATGGCAACGATGCTGAGCACCACCAGTGAACCGCCGAGAGCACCGAGCAATACCGCCAGCATGGGCGAAGGCGAAGCCGGTTCGGCGGTGATCACCACCAGACCCGCCAAGGCACCGTTCAGTATCATGGTGAGATCCGCCTTACCCCATTTCAGTTTACATACCACCAGCGCGGCGATGGCACCGGCCGCGGCCGCGGCGTTGGTGTTAAGCATGATCTGGCCGATGGCGGTGGCGTTTTCGCGATCCGAAAGCAGCAGTTGCGAGCCGCCGTTGAAGCCGAACCAACCCATCCACAGAATAAAGGTGCCCAAGGTGGCCAAAGGCAGGTTGGAACCCGGAATAGGATAAATCTCGCCGTTTTTGCCGTATTTCCCCTTACGGGCGCCGAGCAGCAACACGCCGGCCAGGGCCGCTGAGGCACCGGCGCCGTGTACGATGCCGGAACCGGCAAAGTCGACAAAGCCCAGTTCAGAAAGGAAGCCGCCGCCCCATGTCCAGTAACCTTCGATGGGGTAAATAATGCCCGTCAATATCACGGTAAACGCCAGGAACGACCAAAGCTTCATGCGCTCGGCCACGGCGCCGGAAACGATCGACATGGCGGTTGCCACGAAGACCACCTGGAAGAAAAAGTCAGACTCCAGCGAGTGATCCGCGTCGGCCGCCTGGCTGCCGATAAGCGTTCCGAGGCTGGGAATAATGCCGCCTTCGGCATTGTCCACATACATGATGTTGTAGCCGATCAGCAGGTACATGGTACAGGCAATGGCGTACAGCGCGATGTTTTTAGTCAGGATTTCGGTGGTGTTTTTCGAGCGCACCAAACCGGCTTCCAGCATGGCGAAGCCGGCGGCCATCCACATAACCAATACACCCGACATCAGGAAATAAAAGGTGTCGAGTGAGAACTTTAATTCAACTATGGTGTTTTCCATTAGGCTGCCCCTTAAATTGCTTCTTCGTCGAGTTCGCCGGTACGGATCCGGACTATCTGATCCAGGTCGTAGACGAAAATTTTACCGTCGCCGATCTTGCCCGTGCTTGCGACGCGGGTGATGGTTTCAACAACCCGCTCTACGTTTTCGCTGCGGGTCGCGATTTCCACCTTGATTTTGGGAATAAAGTCGACCTGGTATTCGGCGCCGCGATACAGCTCGGTATGACCACGCTGGCGGCCGAAACCCTTGACGTCGACGACCGTCATCCCCTCCACGCCTAAATCAGCCAGCGCTTCCCGAACATCATCGAGTTTGAACGGCTTGATAATGGCACTAATCATTTTCATAGCGGCCCCCTTATGAGCATTTATAATTATTGCTTCTGTTGATTTACAGACAGGGGTAATCCAACCTTTGTGCCAATGTTAATTTTTTATTAAAAACAGCAAGATGCTGTTTTTAACGCGATATGAATACGGCTGTCGGCACCATTCTGGTGCACAAAAAAAAGGCAGTGACCAAACTGGTGCACTGCCTTTTTGTAATGTAGTGAGCAAAGGTTAATGCGTCATCAGGCAATTCCGTCCCGACTCTTTGGCGCGATAAAGCGCATCGTCCGCAAGCTTCATCACGTCATCCAAAGAGAGCGACTCCTGTTCGGCAACGCCAATGCTGATGGTCACGGGAATATCCTGGTTAAGTATCGCCATCGGCTTTTTCGCCAAGTCTCTGCGGAATGATTCAAGCATAGTGAGCGCTTCATCATAGGGGGTAGATGCGAATATCACAGCAAACTCCTCCCCGCCGAGCCTGACACATACTTGGTCGCCAAACGCCTTTTTCATCTTTCTGGCCAGTTTTCGCAACACCTCATCCCCCGCCTGATGACCGTATGTGTCGTTGATCCGTTTGAAAAAATCGATATCAAACATCGCCAGAATCGGATTGACCTCGTTATATTTCTTCAACTTAGCGACATAGCCGTACAGGTAGCGGCGATTGTACAGATTGGTAAGGTGATCACGGTTGGCACTCTCCTTGATTTCCTGGATCAACGACAACTGTTCAACCGTATGTAAGACACGGCAGTGGAATTCCTCATTAACAAAGGGTTTGGTCAAAAAGTCATTGGCACCGTGCTTGATAAACTTGGCCGAAAGACCCGTTTTATCCGCGCCGGAGATGCCGATCACCGCCAAGTCGTCCCTTCCTCGCGTGTTTCTCAGTGCCTTAACCAGATCGATCCCATCCATCTGCGGCATCGCGTAATCGGTCAGCAGTAAGGTAATCGTGGGGTCTTTTTGCAATATTTTGAGCGCATCGGCACCGTTGTCGCTCTCGATAACGCAGAACAGCAAACGTTCAAGCATGCGTTTCATCATGGTGCGACTCAGGCTGGAGTCGTCCGCCACCAGCACCTTTTTGCCGCGATTTGCCAAAAGCTGTGAAATCAGGCGAACTGCGTAGTAGTATGAATCGCGATTTTCCTTAAGGACATAATCGATAATGCCCATTTCCAGCAGGTTTTGACGTTTGAATTCGTTAATACTGGCGGTGAGTACCACAGTTGGCACCTGGTGTTGCAGCGTTAGTTCTACAACTTCACCATCCGGTGCGTCGGGGAGCGCAAGGTCCACCAGAGCCAACGTATACTGGTTGGCCGTCAACAGTTCTCGCGCCTCGGCCATGGTCGTAACATAATCAACCTCGGCCGAAATATAATTGGACATCAGGTGGCGCAACACCTTTTGCACGACCGCGCTGTCTTCAACTATCAGGAGACGATGCATAATTCACTAGTCCGGGGCTCATTGAAGGATAATAAATCCTAACATAAACACTGTCTCAGTCACTTGATTTCCCCTTTAAGAAACAAAGGGTTGGAGCGAAAAATAAAACTAGTTATTACCGGCGCCAGCGGGCTGTTGGGGCGCGCCTTGGTACGTATTATCGGTGAACACCATGAAGTAATTGGCACCGGACTAAGTCGTGCCAGGCCGCCGCTTTATCGCCTCGACCTGCAAGACCCGCATGCCGTTTCAGCGTTTATCGCACAGCAGCAACCAGACTTGGTGATCCATGCCGCCGCCGAGCGCAGTCCTGATCGCTGTGAAAACGATCATGCACACACCATGCAGATGAACTGCACCCTGGTGCGGCAATTGGCAGAGGCGTGTAAAAAGCAGGGTTGTGAGCTGATATTCATCAGCACGGATTACGTATTCGACGGCAAGGCACCGCCCTACGACGAAGGGAGCCTGGTAAACCCGCTCAATTTTTACGGTCATTCCAAGGCCGCAGCCGAAAGCATGCTGCAACAAGCGTACCCGGAATTTTCGATTCTGCGCATTCCCGTGCTCTACGGCCCGGTCGAGTATTTAGGCGAATCTGCGATCACCGTACTGGCAGAGCAGCTGATGCAGAACCCGACAACGCCGCTGGACGACTGGGCGGTGCGCTATCCGACTCATGTGGACGACATCGCGCTGATGGTCGCGGATATTATCGAGCGCATACCCAGGCACGAACGTGGAGGAATTTATCACCTTTCAGGCGACCAGCCGATGACCAAGTACGGTATGGCGCAGATCATCGCCCCCTTGCTCAACCGGGCCATAAACGGAAAAACCCTGGTCCCGCTCAGTGAACCCGTCGGAGCCGCAAATCGGCCACAAAATTGTGCCCTCAAGGACACCCGCCTCGCTGAATACGCTATTCGGCGAGGAAGGGATTTTACCGCCGCCATTGAAACGGTGCTCAGGCCCCACCTCTGATTTTCAGCAACTCAACTCATTCGCTTTGAAATTCAGGGTTAAATTCCCTTTAATAAGGCGGACAAAATAAAAACATCAGGATCACCCATGAAACTATTTAAACTCCTCACTCTCGTCACCGCGCTCGGGCTCAGCGGCCTGACCAGCCTACCGGTGGCGGCCGGTGAAAACGATCGTGCCATTGAGGCCGACAGTACCGTGGTTACTCACCACGAAGGCAAAATCAACGGCGAGCGCTTTTCCTATACCGCCACCACGGGCACTCAACCTGTCTGGGATGACAAGGGCAAGGCCGTAGCCACCATGCATTACACCTACTACAGCCGCGACAAGGTTAAAGATCGCAGCAAACGCCCGCTGCTGATCTCCTTCAACGGCGGCCCGGGTTCGGCGTCGGTGTGGATGCACCTGGCCTACACCGGTCCCAAGGTCCTGAAAATCGATGACGAAGGTTACCCGGTGCAGCCCTATGGCGTGGCCGACAACCCCTACTCCGTACTGGACGTCGCCGACATCGTCTATGTCAACCCGGTGAATACCGGCTATTCACGGGTACTGCCAAACGATAAGGGCGAACTGCCGAGCAAGGAAGAGCAGAAAAAAATGTTCTTCGGCGTCAACGCGGACGTCAAATACCTGGCCGAATGGCTCAACACCTTCGTGAGCCGCAACGACCGCTGGCGTTCACCTAAATTCCTGATCGGCGAAAGCTACGGCACCACACGCGTGTCGGGTCTGGCGCTTGAACTGCAAGGTGCGCAATGGATGTACCTGAACGGCGTGATCCTGGTTTCACCCACCGAATTGGGTATCGAACGCGGCGGCCCTATTGAAGCGGCCAACCGCCTGCCGTACTTCGCGGCTACGGCCTGGTATCACAAGGCCCTGGCAAACGACCTGCAAAGCAAGGATCTCAACGAATTACTGCCTGAGGTGGAAGCCTTTACCCTCAACAAGCTGATCCCGGCGCTGGCCAAGGGCGGCTTCATCGCGGCAGAGGAAAAGCGCACTATCATCTCGCAGATGGCACGTTATGCGGGTCTCTCCGAGCAGTTCGTTAACGACAATAACCTGGATATTCCCACCGCCTCGTTCTGGAAGGAACTCCTGCGCGATCGCGGCGTCACGGTAGGCCGCCTGGATTCGCGCTACCTGGGTATCGACAAACGCAATGCCGGCGATCGTCCCGACTACTGGGCGGAACTGAGTTCCTGGCTGCACTCCTTCACGCCGGCCATCAACTACTATTTGCGTGAAGAGCTGAACTACAAAACCGACATGAAATACAACATGTTCGGTCCGGTGCATCCGTGGGATCGCAGCGACAACCACACAGGTGAGAACCTGCGTCAGGCCATGGCGGAAAACCCGTACCTCAATGTGCTGTTCCAGTCGGGCTATTATGACGGCGCCACCAACTACTTCGATGCCAAGTACACCATGTGGCAATTGGATCCGAGCGGCAAGATGCAATCGCGTCTTAGCTTCAAGGGCTATCGCAGCGGCCATATGATGTATCTGCGCCGTGACGACCTGAAGAGCGCCACCGAAGACCTGCGTGAGTTCATTATTCATTCCCTGCCGGCCGAAGGCGTAGCGGCGAAGTACTAACATCCAATCCCCTGCCCGGTAAATATCCCGGGCCATCTTTCTTTAGCCCGTTTACGCGGGCTTTTTATTGGTTATACTCAACTCATTAAGAAATAAGCAGGAATTGTGCTATGAGCGAACAATTCAGGGTGATTTTTAGCTCCCTGGCAGAAGGTACCGACCAGCAGCAGGCGAGTCAGGCCCTGCAACAAAAACTAAAACTGAACGACGGGCAATGCAGTACCTTTTTCAATAAGCAGCCCCTGTTCGCGCCAAGCGACAAGGCCAAGGCATTGAAGCAGGCCAAGGCGTTTGCCGCCATGGGGATCCAAACCCGATTGGTCGCACACCAGCCAGTCGGCGGTTCTTCGCAAAGCCGGGAAGAGCAAATAATTAACGCGCTCGACTACATTACCAGCAGCCTGATCCGGTTAGAGGAAAAACTCGATGACCTCGATGCCCGGCTGCAGCAGACCCCCGTATCTGATATAGACGAATCAATCGATGAAGAATGGCAGGACGATCTGGCACTCGACGAAGAACTCGACACCGTTCTGCCCAAGCGCAACCGGACCCTGCTCTACTCGCTTGGGGGTGTACTCCTGCTGCTGCTCGTTCTGCTCGCCGTGGTGCTGGCATTTCCCGACCTGATAACCCTGTAACGAGGGAATGTATGACACAAATTTCGACGATCAGCCGGGACGGGATCCGCAAACTGGTACGAGAAAAACGTAATCTGTTAAGCAGAGAAGAACAAATTCAGGCCGCCAACGACCTTGCCATGAAGTTTTCTCAACTTGTAAAAGAGACCGAAAAAGCCAAAATAGCGGTCTATTTCAGCAACGACGGCGAGCTTGATTTAACACCTTTAATCAATAAATTAAGACAGGAAGGCCATACCTTATACCTACCCATACTTCATCCCTTTTCGGGGACCTCACTGCTGTTCCAGCGCTATGAAGAAAATTCACCCATGACCCCCAATCGCTATGGTATCTTGGAGCCCGAGTTGAATTGCAGCCATCTCTGCCCGGTTGAGCAACTGGATATAGTGCTGACTCCTTTGGTGGCGTTTGACCACACGGGAAACCGGCTGGGGATGGGCGGCGGCTTTTATGATCGTACCTTTGCGCGTTATTACCGGGAGGGTTGGGAAACTCCAAGGCTTATCGGTATCGCGCACGAATGCCAACATGTCGCCCAGCTTCCGACAGAGGCTTGGGACGTGCCGCTGAAATGGATAGTGACGCCGGAGAATATTTACCACGGGTAAACAAAAACTTTGTATACTTGGCGGCATATTTTTCTTCCCGGAGACACGAAGGCAATGACTCAAGACGAAATGAAAAAAGCAGCGGCGTGGGCCGCGTTGGATTACGTAAAGCCGGAAACCATAGTCGGTGTCGGTACGGGTTCAACCGTCAACCACTTTATCGATGCGCTTGGCAGCATCAAAGACAGCATCCGCGGCGCCGTATCAAGCTCGGAAGCGTCAACGGAAAAGCTCAAGGCATTGGGCATCGAGGTATTCGAACTCAATGACGTCGACGGCCTGGATGTGTACGTAGACGGGGCGGATGAAATCAACCCGAGCAACGAAATGATCAAGGGCGGCGGCGCAGCCCTGACCCGCGAGAAAATCGTTGCGGCCGTTGCAAGACAGTTTATTTGTATCGTCGACCAGAGCAAACAGGTCGACGTACTGGGTGCCTTCCCGTTACCGGTCGAAGTGATCCCGATGGCGCGCAGCTATGTAGCGCGAGAAATTGTAAAGCTGGGCGGTGACCCGGTCTATCGCCAAGGTGTGATCACCGATAACGGCAATGTCATCCTGGATGTGCATAACCTGTCGATCACCCGGGCAAAAGAGTTAGAAACAACCCTGAACCAAATCGTGGGGGTGGTGACCAATGGTCTGTTTGCCGCACGCGGTGCTGACACCGTCATCGTAGGCACGCCGGAGGGCCCTCGCACACTCTAATAGGAAAGGCCATGAGTAAGGTATCGTTAGCAAAAGACAAGATCAAAATCCTGCTGCTGGAAGGGGTGCACCAGAGTGCCGTTGAAACCCTGAAGCGCAACGGTTACAGCAATATCGACTATGTCAAAACGTCCTTACCCGAGGCCGAACTGATCGAGCGTGTACAGGATGCTCACTTCATCGGTATTCGCTCGCGCACCCACCTGACCGAAAGTGTATTGGATGCGGCGGAGAAACTGGTCGCCGTCGGCTGCTTCTGCATCGGCACCAACCAGGTCGATCTGGAAGCGGCAAAAAAACGCGGCATCGCGGTGTTTAACGCGCCGTTTTCCAACACCCGCTCGGTGGCCGAACTTGTGCTCGGTGAAATCCTGCTGCTGCTGCGCGGTATTCCGCTGCGCAATGCCATGGCCCATCGCGGCCAATGGCTGAAATCTGCCGAAGGCTCTTTTGAAGCTCGCGGCAAAACCCTGGGCATCATTGGCTATGGCCATATCGGCACCCAGCTCGGCATCATGGCGGAAAATATCGGCATGAACGTACAGTTCTACGATATTGAAGACAAGCTGACCTTAGGTAACGCCACTCAGGTCCACAACCTGACCCATCTTCTACAAACTTCGGACGTCATCAGCCTGCATGTGCCGGAAACGCCGCAGACAAAAAACCTGATCGGTAGCGCCGAGCTGGCCGTGATGAAGCGTGGCACGATCCTGATCAATGCTTCTCGGGGTACGGTAGTGGATATCGATGCCCTGGCCGAAGCCTTGCGTGACAAGACGCTGTCCGGTGCGGCCATCGACGTATTCCCCGTCGAACCTAAGGGCAATGACGAAGAATTCGTCTCGCCGCTGCGTGAATTCGACAACGTGATCCTGACGCCGCATATCGGCGGTTCGACCCAGGAAGCGCAGGAAAATATCGGCATCGAGGTGGCCGGTAAACTGGCGAAATATTCCGATAACGGTTCAACCGTCACCGCGGTCAATTTCCCGGAAGTATCCCTGCCGGAACTCGGCGGACGCAGTCGCCTGCTTCACGTTCACCACAACCGTCCGGGCATCATGACCCAGATCAACCAGGCGTTTGCACAGCACGGCATCAACATTGCTGCCCAGTATCTGCAAACGGATGAAGCCATAGGTTACGTGGTCATCGACGTCGACAGTGATCATGCCGACGTGGCGCTGAAAGAACTCAAAGCCATCGACGGCACCATCCGTGCCCGTTTGCTGCATTAAGGCCGCCAAAACAACGAATTGAACTAAAGGCCCTGCGGGGCCTTTTTTCCTCTCGAGTTCATCCATAAACCAGCGACATTAAACAGACAAAAATTTTTATTCGCGACATCCTGTCGCTCGCATTCCGTGAACGAAGCTAACGCTTTTCGCATTTGCTCCCGGCAAATTGTGGTGAACGAACGCAGTTCGGCCATGAAATGGTGAGCGCAGGGATAGCCC
>JBNKEN010000115.1:0-4456 GCA_050288805.1 Pseudoalteromonas sp. | reverse complement strand
TGTCGCCGAGGGGGCACTTTCTAAAACAGCCCCTTCGACGGCAAAAAGGTAAAAGCGTCGCTTTTACCCACATATGCTCAGTGACTGAGATATTGTTAGCTGGAAAAAGGCAAGTTAAGGGAAACCTTAATACGCAAAGCTACCGGCCTGTCGATACCCTAGGGTGTCTATGGCAGCGGGGCCGCCGAGGCGATGATATGAATCATACCTCCACCTATTTTTTCATGCAGTAATCAAGTCTCAATACCCTCGGTTCCTGAGTTATTTGATTTTGTTGGAGGTACAAAATGACTCACGCTGTCCGTGTTCAAAATAAACTGATTTCTGCTCTTCTGATTTCTTCTGCCTGTTTGGCAACATCTGCCCAGGCGGGCCTGACCGTCAACTGGCTGGACAACTCTGCCAACGAAGACGGCTTCATGATTGACAAGCGCCTTGCCGGCGGCACCGCCTTTGAGCGCGTAGCCCAGCTTGGCAGCGACAACACCACCTTTACCGATAACGACGTGCTGGCCGGTGAAAGCTACTGCTACCGTATCAGCGCGTTCAATGCGGCCGGTGAAGCGGCGTCATCGGAAATGTGCGGCACGGTTGCGGCTGCAACCACCGAGCCTGCGCCGCTTCCTACACCCGAGCCGACTCCCGAGCCGACTCCTGTCGGGTTTGTTGAACTGAGCCACAGCCTGATTGAACAGCCCGGCCAGATTGAACTGAACGGCAAAGAATTCTACGGTTTCAACAGCGGCTATGCCTTTAACGAAGCCTACACCACAGACGCCATCGCCAATGTGTCCCTGAATGCGGGCTCAGGGTCGGTGTCTTACAAAACCAACGACCAGTTTATCTTCAGCGACCAGGGCAGCGAGCTTGACCGCGGTTATGCGACGATGAAGTTCAATACCGCCAACAGCCTGAGCTTCGACCTGGTTGCAAGCGGCGCGACCCAGAATGCGACCGTATACCTGAAGGCCGGAGCCTGGACCAACAAAGCGGCGGCACTGCTGGTTACGGCCGGTGACAAGACCGAGCGTATCGAACTGCCGCAGGGCCGTACCTGGTTCTTTATCACCACGGATATCACCTTTAACCAGAACACCCAGGTGACCATCACGCCTGAAGGCAGCTTCGGCAGCTACAGCGCGATGAGCTTTGCCGGGATTGTGCTGAACAACGCCACCGACGCGACTGCGCCTGACAACACAGACACGGCGACCGACACGGGCACCGGTGTATCCTACGCGGCCCTGAACGGCATCGACATGAACGCAGGCAGCACCATCGACGTAACGGCCAGCAAATACGTGACCGCCGACATGACTGCGGGCAACCTGACGGCCTCGAACGCCGACGCGGCCTTCAGCTTCGCCGGTACGGGTTCATACAGCACGGCAAGCTTCAGCTTCCAGGATAACGGTGTTGAAGTGGCCAACGGTTACTACGGCATGGCCTGGAGCGCAGCGAATGCGGCCACCCTGAGCCTGGACGGCGCGGCGGGTGAAAGCCATACGGCCTCGGTTTACCTGAAGGCCGGTGCCTGGACCGACGAAACCCCGTTCATCCAGCTGACGGTTAACGGCGAGGTACAGACCATCGAACTGCCCGGCACACGCAGCTGGTACTACATCCGCATCGACCTGGCGTTTGAAGGCAGCGCGGACATCAGCATCCAGCCGCTCGGCGAATACGGCGGCTACAGCAAGCTGGCCGTCGCCGGTGTGACATTGAACTAATCGGCTGAACTAAGCGTCCGAACGAAACGATTTACATCCAACAAAACCAAAGCCGGTACCTCGCTAAGAGCGTACCGGCTTTTTTATGTACAGGATGTACGGTATGCCGCGTGATCATGGACGATCAGGAGCGGAGATTCGGGCTATCCTTGCCCTCACCCCTGCGGGGCCGAACTGCGTTCGTTCAAATTCTTTCCGGAAGAATCGGTATGTACAGGATGTACGGTCAGGGATTATGTTCCCGACAATCCCTAAGTACCAACCTCCATGTAGGCACCGTTTCCGCATCCTGCTAGCGCTTAGGTACCTACATCCATGTAGGCAATGCCGCGAGATCATGGAGAATCAGGAGCGGCGATTCGGGCTATTCCTGCGCTCACCATTTCATGGCCGAACTGCGTTCGTTCACCACAATTTGCCGGGAGCAAATTCGAAAAGCGTTAGCTTCGTTCACGGAATGTGAGCGACTGGATGTCACGACTAAAAATATTCCAGATATTTTAATGTCGCTGGTTTATGGATGAACTCGAGAGGAAAAAAAGGCCCCGCGGGGCCTTTGTCTTATTCTCTATTTATTAATCACGCAGTGCGTTGATACGCTGCTCGAGCGGCGGGTGTGACGCGAACAGATCCGCAATGCCCTTACCGCTTGCGATGCCGAATGCCATCATGGAGCCTTCCAGCTGAGACGGATGGTTGGCGCGTAAACGCTCCAGGGCCGCGCGCATTTTATGGGCGCCCACCAGGCCAGCTGCTCCGCGGTCGGCAGAAAACTCGCGCTTACGGCTGAAATAGGCCACCACCACGCTTGCCAAAATACCAAACAGCATCTGGAAAACCATGTCGAACAGGAAGTAGGTCCAGCTGCCGCCCGACTCTTCTTCGTCGCCGTTCATGAAGTTGTCGACGATGCCGGCAAGCACCTTGGAAATAAAGATCACGAAGGTGTTTACCACGCCCTGGATCAGGGTCAGGGTTACCATGTCGCCGTTCGCCACGTGTGACACCTCGTGGGCCAGTACTGCTTCGGCTTCGTCTTGGGTCATATTGTGTAAAAGACCGGTGCTTACGGCCACCAGCGAATTATTCTTTGACGGGCCGGTGGCAAAGGCGTTCATTTCCGGGCTGTCGTAGATAGCCACTTCCGGCATCGCAATACCGGCTTTTTGGGCCTGATTGGCGACGGTTTGCTTCAGCCACTGCTCTGTTTCGTTACGCGGCTGGTCGATAACATAGGCGCCGGTCGAACGTTTGGCCATCCATTTCGACATCCAAAGCGAAATGAATGATCCGCCAAAACCAAACACCGCGGCGATGGTGAGAATGCCCCCCAGGCTGCGGTTTTCAATACCAAATACACTCATCAGGATCGAGAGTACGATCCCAAGTACCAGCATAACCGCCAGGTTGGTGATCAGGAACAACACGACTCGTTTCATATTTACCTCAAGTACAAACAATTATATTAAGTAATTGCTCCTCCAACGCCCCGACCCCATGGCCGACCTCGGCGCTAAAAGCAGCTACTTAATAAAATTATTTCACGTACAGCAATATATAAGTCCGTTATCACCAATTTCAAGAAATTGTCGACCGATAAGGGTTACAAATTGTTTTTTTGGATAAAAATCAGGCATAAATGGGGCGAGGACAGGTCAAGCCCCCGCCTCTATCCCCATTTGTTCGAGTAATGTGCGATAAATCTGTAACTTCGGCGTTCCTTCCGAATAGGGAGAAATACCAAGCAAGGGAACATCCAATACACGTTTGAGTGTATCCAGATTTGCCTCATATTCCTTCATTTGAGGATCAACCTGATTGGCGATCCAGCCGATGCATTCCGCACCGAGGGATTTGATATGTGCCAGCGTTAACAAAGCATGATTAAGGCAGCCAAGCTTCATCCCGACCACCAGGATCACCGGCAAACGTTCACGTAACACCCACTGATAGAGAAACTCGTCATCGTTAAGCGGTAACGCCCAACCACCAGCGCCCTCGGCGACAACGATATCCGCACCGCTGCGGGTTAACTGATCATATGCCGTACTGATACCTGCAACCGTCACTTCGGTTCCGGCCTGTTTCGCGGCAATGTGCGGGGCTATCGGTGGTTCGAACACATAGGGATTGACCTCATGATACTGCACGCTCACGTTGCCGCTTTCGATTAAGGTAATCGCATCGAGATTGACCAACTCCCCGAACGCGCTTTCCGCGCCGGCGGCCACCGGTTTAAAGCCGACGGCCTTTTTGCGATGCTTTACAAGTAATTTTAACAGCAGGCTGGCAACGTGGGTTTTGCCGGCATCCGTATCCGTAGCGGTGATAAATACGCCTTTCATTTTGTCAGCTCCATAAAACACACCTTGTAGGTAACGCAATATTGCCCCCCTCTGCCGGGGTAGCTGTCGAGCAGACGATGCAGCGTCTTTCGACCCAACAACCCCTTACCCGTCTCGCGCTCCGTTCTGTTGTTGGCACCAATCGCCTTGATGGATTTTAACGCAGCAAGGGGTGTGCCAAACTCATCGACAAACGGTTTGCTAGTGAGGGATACCGAGCGAAATCCCGCCTGATTGGCCCATTGATTTAAGCGCGCCCCGTCATGGAAACGGTTAACGTGGTGCTTCGTGTCCACCGCCTGCCAGGCGCGTTCGATTTCCTCCAAAGAACCCTTTGAAACGATACTCAGGTACGCCCTGCCGCCGGGTTTTAATACACGG